>NZ_VSWF01000019.1:0-72640 GCF_009668305.1 Comamonas sp. CAH-2 | reverse complement strand
GGTCAGGGCTGGGCATGGTCGGCGGGGAGGGGCAGGGTCAGTTCAAAGCAGGCGCCGCGCAGCGCCGGCCGTTCGATGAGGCGCAGGTGGCCGCCCAGGGATTCGGCCAGGCTTTCGCTGAGCGTCAGCCCCAGACCCAGGCCCTGGCTGCGCGTGGTGGCAAAGGGGGTGAACAGCCGGTCGCGCACCTCGGGGGCGATGCCGGGGCCGTTGTCCTGCACGCGCAGCTGCACCCAGTCGCCGGTGCGTGTCTGCGCGATCTCCAGCCGCCGCTCGGCGGGGGGCAGGGCCTCCATGGCCTGCAGGGCGTTGAGCAGCAGGTTGTGCAGGATCTGCTGCAGCGCGATCGGGTCGCTGTGCAGCGGCGGCAGCGGCGCGGGCACGGTCTGCAGTACCTGCACCTGGCGCTGGCGCAGCTCGGGCTCCAGCAGGTGCAGGGCGTCGTTGACCAGCGCCTGCAGCGCCACGGCCTGGGTCGCCGCCACGGTGTCGGGGCGTTCCACCAGCCGGCGCAGGCGGCCCACTACGGCGGAGGCGCGCTTGGCCTGTTCGGCGGCCTGGCCCATGGCCTGGCGCGCGGCGTCCACGTCGGGCTCGCGGTCGTCCAGCAGGCGGCGTGCGGCCTGGCTGCTGGAGAGGATGGCGGTCAGCGGCTGGTTCAGCTCGTGCGCCAGGCCGGCGGCCAGCTCGCCCAGGGTGTTCAGGCGGGCCACATGGCCGTGCTGCAGCAGTTGCTCCGCGCGCAGGCGCGCTGTGCGCTGCTGCCAGGCGGCGCGCAGGCCGGCCAGCCCCAGGGCGCAGACCAGGGCCCAGGCCAGCATGGGCCCCCATGGCAGCAGGCGGGGGTGCAGCTTGTAGCGTTCGTGCAGGTCCAGCACCTGGCTGGGCGAGGCCAGGGTCTTGGTCTGCGTCCAGGCCCAGCCGGGGGCGTCGGCCTCGGGGGCGCCGGGCTGCAGCAGCAATTGGGTGTTGCCCTGCGTCAGCCAGATGCGGACCGGGCTGTGGCTGGGCGGGTAGGGCCATTCCTCGGTGGGCACGGCGGCGCGCAGGTCCAGCGCCAGGGCATAGCTGGCCGGCTGGCCGGCCTGCACGACAAACAGCGTGCCGGCGGCCAGCTGGCTGGCGTCCATGTGGGCGTGGCCGCTGCGGCGCGACTGCTGCTCCAGCGCGTCCAGGGTGGATGGCCAGTGCGCGGGCCAGGGCTGGTCGGCACGGCGCTGGGCAATGCCCAGGACCTGTGGGTACAGGCGCGCCAGGTCGCTGGCGGTGGCGTTTGCACCGGCGTCGCGCGACAGCTGGGGTTGCAGCAGGGCCAGCGTGGCCAGGATGGCATCGTGCTGCACCAGCTGCTGGCTCAGCAGCCGGTGGGCGATGCGGGCATTGGTCTGGAAGCCCTCGTTCAGCGCCTGCAGGCGTTGCTGCGCCAGCCAGCCAGCGCCCCCGCCGGCGGCGATGATCCAGGCCAGCAGCCATCCCAACCAGGGTGTCGTCCAGTGCATGGCGCGGATTGTGGCATTCCTGGCAGCGCTGGCGGGCCAGCGCCGGGCTTCAGCCCTTGGCGAAGAACAGCCCGGCCATCACCAGGCCGGTGGCCACGATGCCCCAGCGCAGCACCGGTGCCGGAATCTTGCGGGCCACGCGCGCACCGCCATAGCCGCCGGCGGTGGCCGCGACCATCATGACCAGGGCCTGCGGCCATTCGACGATGCCGCCCGCGGCGTAAATGCCCACGGCAATCGCGGTCAGCAGGGCCGAGACCAGGTTCTTCATGCCGTTCATGGCGTTCAGCTGGGTCTGGCCCAGCAGGCTGAACAGCGCCAGGCACAGGATGCCCAGGCCGCCGTTGAAGTAGCCGCCGTAGACGGCCACGGCCAGCATGCCCAACGTAGCCTTGGTGGTGCTGGCGGGCGCATCGGGGTGGGTGCTGCGCGAGGCCCAGGCGCGGATCTGTGGGCCGAAGGCGAACAGGGCGGTGGCGCCCAGCAGCAACCAGGGCACGACCTTGCGGAAGGTGGCGTCGGGGGTGACCAGCAGCAGGGCCGCACCGCCCGCGCCGCCGATCAGCGCCAGGGCGATGGACTTGCCCAGGGTCAGCCCCGGGGGCGCGGCCATGTCTTCGCGGAAGCCCCAGGCGCTGGCCGCGTAGCCGGGCAGCAGGGCCACGGTGCCGGTGGCATTGGCCACCACGGGCGGCACGCCGGTGAAGACCAGGGCCGGCAGGGTCAGAAAGCTGCCACCACCGGCCACGGCGTTGAGGGCGCCGGCCACAAAGGCGGCCGCCAGCAGCAGGGCGATGTGGGCCCAGGGGCCAATGCCCAGAATGTCCATGCGTGTCTCCCGAATGTTGTTGTGATGGGGCGCGTGCACCGTGCTGGTGCAGCCATGGAGCGATCTTAGTGGCTGGCCCGGGCCGCCGGCATGTGCAAAACGCAAAGCACCTTGGACCTGCGCCCGCCTAGTGCGCCGGGGGGCGGGGCGTGGCGCCTCAGGCGCGGATGTAGGCCCAGCCTTCGGTCTGCAGGCGTGCCAGGGCCAGGATGGCGGGGCCGTCCAGCACCTGCAGGGGCGCGCGGGCCGGGCGCTGCAGCTGGGCCAGGGAATTGGGGCACAGCCAGGTCAGGGCGTCGGCTGGTTCGTGCGGGGTGTCCAGCGCCGCGGCCACGGCGGCGGCGTTGGCGATGATGCGCACCGTGCAGTGGGGGTCACCCTTGCGGGCGTTGACGGCGTTCATGCGGGCGCGCTGCAGGCCCTCGGCGTCGGGGGCGTGCAGCAGGATCTGGAGGGGGGTGGTCATACGGCGGTGGTGGTGGCGGCGCGCTGGCGCCAGGCTTGGGTGGCCAGCATCAGCAGCACGGCCGCCACCAGGGGCAGCATGCCGGCATTGATGGCGTCCCAGCCCGCAGTGTGCAGCAAACGGCCCGAGCCGAACGAGGCCAGGGCCACGGTGCCGAACACCAGGAAGTCGTTCAGCGCCTGGACCTTGGCGCGCTCGGCCGGGCGGTAGCTTTCGGTCAGCAGGGCGGTGGCGCCGATGAAGCTGAAGTTCCAGCCCACGCCCAGCAGGATCAGCGCGCCCCAGAAGTGCAGCAGCTCCAGCCCCATCAGGGCGATCACGCCAGAGGCGCCCGTCAGCAGCAGGCCCAGCGCCGTGACCGGCAGCTTGCCCCAGCGTGCCATCAGGCGGCCGGTGACAAAGCTGGGGGCGAACATGGCCAGCACATGCCACTGCACACCCAGGGCGGCCTCGCCCACGCTGAAGCCGCAGCCCACCATGGCCATGGGGGTGGCGGTCATCAGAAATGCCATCAGCCCGTAGCTGACCACGCCGGCCGTGCAGGCCACGATGAACTGCGGGGTGCGCACGATGGCCCCCAGCGGCCGCACCGGGCCGCTGACGCTGGCCTGGGTGGGCGGGGGCAGGCGCAGGGCCAGCAGCAGGGGCAGGGCCAGCAGCGCCAGGGCCGCCTGGCCGTAGAAGCTGCCGGCAAACGGTGTCATGGGCAGGGCGTCACGCGTCCAGATCACCAACTGCGGGCCGATGACGGCGGCAATCAGCCCGCCGAGCATCACGCGCGAGATGGCGCGCGCCTGCAGCCCCGGATCCCCCACCGCATCGATGGCCGCAAAGCGGTAGCTTTGCACGCAAGCGGCGTAAAAGCCGGCCAGGGTCGTGCCCAGGCAGAACAGCACAAAGTTCTGCTGGGCAATGCCCTGCGCGGCGATCAGGCCCGACAGCACGCCCAGCACCGCCCCCAGCACATAGGCCGGGCGGCGGCCATGGCGCTGCATGACCCAGGCGGCCGGCAGCGTCGACAGCGCCAGGCCCAGCTGGTAGAGGCTGACCGGCAGCGTGGCGGCCGTGGGATCGGCGGACAGCTGCTGCCCCACCAGCCCGCCGAGCGAGATGATGATCGGGGGCGAGGCGCCCCCCAGGGACTGGGCGGCGAACAGCAGGTGCAGCGCACGCGGGCTGGCGGGGGCAGGTGCGGACATGGCAGGCAGGCGAAGCGGGGCAAACGGGCGCGGGTCAGGCCTGCAGGGTGGCTGCGGTCAGCTTGTCCCAGGCGTCCAGGGTTTCGGCAGCGTACATCAGTGCCGGGCCGCCGCCCATGTAAACGGCGATGCCCAGCATCTCTTCCAGTTCCAGGCGGGTGGCGCCCAGTTTCTGCAGCGCCTTGGTGTGAAAGCCGATGCAGCCCGAGCAGCGCTGCGTCACGCCGATGGCCAGGGCGATCAGTTCCTTGTGCTTGGCGCTGATGGCGCCCTCGGCCATGGAGGCCTGGGCCAGCTGGGCAAAGGCCTGCATGGTGCCGCTCTGGGACTGGCGGAAGGGGCGCAGGGCGTTGTTGATGTCGCGGGTCAGGTGCTGGTGGTCAAAGCTGCTCATGCAGGTCTCCTCGGTGGATGAAAGCAAAGGCGGTGGCACTCAGTCGGCGCGGGCCGGCTGCCAGACGCCGTCGGGCGCGGGCTGGTGCAGTGCAAAGGCATTGATCGGCACCTGCATGTAGGTGCGTCCGTCCTCGGCCGCGGGCGGCAGCTTGCCGGCGCGCAGGTTGACCTGCACGGACGGCAGGATCAGCGTGGGCATGGCCAGCGTGGCATCGCGGGCGGTGCGCATGGCGACGAAATCGGCTTCGGTGACACCGTCGCGCACATGGATGCTGCGCGCCTTCTGGTCGGCCACGGTGCAGGCCCAGGCCGGGGCACGGCCCTGGGGCGGGTAGTCGTGGCAGATGAACAGGCGCGTGGCGGGCGGCAGGGCCAGCAGGCGCTGGATGGAGTGGTACAGCTGCGCGGCATTCCCACCCGGAAAGTCGGCGCGTGCCGTGCCCACGTCGGGCAGGAACAGGGTGTCGCCGACGAAGACCGCGTCCTCGACCTGGTAGGCCATGTCGGCCGGCGTGTGGCCGGGCACGTGCAGGGCCGTGACCGTCAGACCGCCGACCTGGAAGCGCTCGCCGTCGGCCAGCAGGCGGTCGAACTGGCTGCCGTCGGGCAGGAAGCCGCGCTCGAAGTGGAAGATGCTGCGGAACATCTGCTGCACCGTGCGGATGTGCGTGCCGATGGCGATCTGCCCGCCCAGGTGGTGGCGGATGTGCTGTGCGCCCGAGAGGTGGTCGGCATGGGCGTGGGTTTCCAGGATCCACTGCACCTGCCAGCCCTGGGCGCGCACGTAGTCGATGATGCGGTCGGACGAGGCGCTGGTCAGCGTGCCGGATTTGGGCTCGAAATCCAGCACCGGGTCGATCACCGCGACCTGGCCGCTGGCGGTGTCGGCCAGCACATAGCTCACCGTGCCGGTGACGTCGTCGTAGAAGGGTTCGATGTGCATGGTGTGTCCTTTCAGGCGCCTATGCGGGGAAACCGTGGAGATGCTGCTGTGGGCTGCATCAATTTACTTTTTAATATAATATATAAAAACAGATTGTGACGCACGCCTTTCTCTTTCTGGATGGCGAGGACTGGCAGGGCCAGCCCGGCGTGCCGTGACCACGGGCTGGCGCATGGGGCGCCGGCGGATCTGGACAGTGTGGATCAACTGCAAGGAGAAGACCATGAAAGCAAATGTTGGCGGCATCGACCGCGTCCTGCGTATCCTGGTGGGGCTGGTGCTGATCGCCCTGGCCGCCACCGGCACGGTGGGCTGGTGGGGCTGGCTGGGCGTGGTGCCGCTGGCCACCGGGCTGCTGCGCTTTTGCCCGCTGTACCCGCTGCTGGGCATCAGCAGCTGCCCGCTGTCGTCGCGCAAGTAAGGCGCCGCGGCCGGACCGGGGGGCTTGGCCTTGTCGGGGGCAGCGCTTTGCGTTTTCCCCTAAGGTCAGGGCCCTGCCTTTTCGCCACCCACCGCATTTGTTGCCATGACCCAGCCATCTTCGACCGACACCCGTCCCGACACCCTGGACCTGGACGCCCTGCGCGCCCATGCGGACGAGGCCGTGGCCATGCTCAAGGTGCTGGGCAACCAGGACCGGCTGATGTTGCTGTGCCAGCTGACGCTGCAGGAGCGCACGGTGGGCGAGCTGGAGCAGCTCACCGGCATTCAGCAGCCCACACTGTCGCAACAGCTGGGCGTGCTGCGGCGCGAAGGCCTGGTGACGACGCGCCGCGAAGGCAAATTCATCTGGTACCAGCTGGCCGATGCACGCGCCCTGCAACTGATGCAGGTGGTGCACCAGCTGTTTTGCAAGCAAGGAGAACCTGCATGAGCATTGCGTGGGACCTGTTCACGCCCGGGGCCGCGCTGGCCGGCGGGCTGTTGATCGGCGCGGCCGCCGCGCTGATGGTGGTGTTGCTGGGCCGCGTGGCGGGCATCAGCGGCATCGTGGGCCAGCTGCTGCAGGCCGGAACCTGGCGCAGCGCGCCCCAGTGGGGCTGGCGTGTGGCCTTCGTGGTCGGCCTGCTGGCCGCGCCCCTGCTGTGGCAGGGCTTTGCGCCGCTGCCGGCGATGCAGATGCCGGGCAACCCGCTGGTCATCATCGCCGCCGGTTTGCTGGTGGGCTTTGGCACCCGCCTGGGCTCGGGCTGCACCAGCGGCCACGGGGTCTGCGGGATTTCGCGTCTGTCGCTGCGTTCGCTGTCGGCGACGGTGGTGTTCATCGCCACCGGCGTGGCCACGGTGTTCGTGGTGCGCCATGTGCTGGGGGGCTGAACCATGATCGCATTCGTGGCATTGTTGGCAGGCCTGGTGTTCGGCCTGGGCCTGATCCTGTCGGGCATGGGCAACCCGGCCAAGGTCCTGAATTTTCTGGATGTCTTCGGCACCTGGGACCCGTCGCTGGCCCTGGTCATGGCGGGCGCGATTGCGGTCGCCATCTTCGCCTTCACCTGGGCCAAGCGGCGCAAGACCTCGCTGCTGGGCGAGCCCATGCAGCTGCCCACGGCCACGGCCCTGGACGGCAAGCTGCTGACCGGTGCGGCGCTGTTCGGCATCGGCTGGGGGCTGGCCGGTTTTTGCCCCGGTCCGGCGCTGATGAACCTGAGCACCGGCCATGGCGAGGTCTGGCTGTTCGTCGCCGCCATGCTGGTGGGCATGCTGGCGCAGCACGCCTGGGCGAAGCGGGGTGCGTCTTAAAAAACCAGAGCGGCCCGCGCAGGTAGTGATTGGGCTGCAGGCCTTTTCCCTGTGCAGAGGTCCGGTCTGGCACGGGATGGACGATGGAGTGAGCAGCCATGTATGAATACATCTGGCCCATGTGGGTCACCCTGGGACTGGCGCTGGCCTACTTTGCCAAGCAGTGGCTGCGCCCGGCGCGCGCCACGCGCATGCACGACCAGCTGCGCCAGGACTGGCTGCAGGCCATCTCGGACAGCAAGGGCACGGAAGTGCTGGGCGTGCAGACCATCCGCAACTCCCTGATGTCCTGCACCATGACCGCCACCACGGCCACGCTGGCGCTGATGGGCGGGGTCTCGCTGCTGCACAGCAGCTGGGCCGAGGCGGCGACCAACGGCCGTGCCGAGGTGCTGCAGCTGCACACCCTGGCGGTGCTGGTGCTGCTGGGCCTGTCCTTCATCAGCTCCATGCTGGCGGCGCGCCAGTGGCACCACGCCGGCTTTGTCGCTGGCATGCCCACGGACAGCCCGCTGCGCGCGCAGTGGCTGCCCCTGGGCCAGACCAGCCTGCGCCGTGCCGGGCATTTCTATGCGCTGGCGGTGCGCCTGCTGATGTGGTGCGTGCCGATGGTGCTGGTGGGCCTGCAGCCCTGGCTGGGACTGGTCAGCGCCGTGCTGCTGCTGCTGGTGCTGGCCACGGGCATCGACCGCTGAAGCCCCAAGCCCCTGGGGCCACAAAAAAGGACGCCACAGGGCGTCCTTTTTGCATGGGGGCTGCGTTGCGCGGGTGCCCGCGCGGGCGGGCCTCAGTCCTTGGCGTAGGGATCGGCATAGCCCAGCTCGGCCAGGATGTCGGTCTCGTAGGCCTCCATCTCGTCGGCGTCTTCTTCGCTGGTCTCGTGGTCCCAGCCCTGGGCGTGCAGGGTGCCGTGCACCAGCATGTGGGCGTAGTGCTCTTCCAGCGACTTGTTCTGCTCCTGGGCCTCGCGCTCGATCACCGGGCCGCAGATCACCAGGTCGGCCATCACCGTGGGGGCCTGCTGGTAGTCGAAGGTCAGCACATTGGTGGCGTAGTCCTTCTTGCGGAACTGGGCGTTCAGCTGGCGGCCTTCGTCCTCGCCGACGATGCGCACGGCCATCTCCGCGTCCACGGCCAGGGCGTGCTTGATCCACTTGGTGACGCGCGCGCGGGTCAGCAGGGCGCGGTGCGCGGCCAGGTTGTCGAACTGGCCGAATTGCAGGGAGAGGGACAGGTTGTTGAGTGCCATTTTGGGCTCTGGCGCTTGCTGGTCAAGCGCTGTTAGCTATGGATTTTTGAAAATCTCAGCCGCGGCTGCGACCGTTGCCGGCATCGTAGGCGTCGACGATGCGCGCCACCAGCGGGTGGCGCACCACGTCGGCGGTGGTGAAGCGGTTGATGGCAATGCCCTTGACGCGCTTGAGCACGCGCTCGGCATCGATCAGGCCGCTCATCGCGCCCTTGGGCAGGTCGATCTGGCTGACGTCGCCGGTGACCACGGCCTTGGCGCCAAAGCCGATGCGGGTCAGGAACATCTTCATCTGCTCGGGCGTGGTGTTCTGCGCCTCGTCCAGGATGACGAAGGCGTTGTTCAGCGTGCGACCGCGCATGAAGGCCAGCGGGGCGATCTCCAGCACGTTGCGCTCGAAGGCCTTTTGCACCTTCTCGTAGCCCATCAGGTCGTACAGCGCGTCGTACAGCGGGCGCAGATAGGGGTCGACCTTCTGCGTCAGGTCACCGGGCAGGAAGCCCAGGCGCTCGCCGGCCTCCACGGCTGGACGGGTCAGCACGATGCGCTGCACGGCGCTGCGCTCCAGCGCGTCCACAGCACAGGCCACGGCCAGGTAGGTCTTGCCGGTGCCGGCAGGGCCGATGCCGAAGGTGATGTCGTGCTCGGCAATGTTCTGCAGGTACAGCGCCTGGTTGGGCGTGCGCGCGCGCAGGTCGGCGCGGCGCGTGGTCAGCTGCACGGCGGTGGCGTCGGGCTCCAGCATCTCGGCATCGCCGGCCAGCATCAGCTGCAGCGTGTCCTCGGGGATGGCGTGGTCGGCCATTTCATACAGCGCCTGCAGCAGCTCCAGCGCCTGCTGGGCCTTGGCCTTGGGGCCGTCGACCTTAAATTGCTCGTGGCGGTGGGCAATCTTGACCTGCAGGCCGGTTTCGATGGTGCGCAGGTGGGCGTCGGCCGGGCCACACAGGTGGGTCAGGCGCAGGTTGTTGTGCGGTGTGAAGGTGTGGCGCAAGATCACGCTGATAATTCCCTGGAGGAAGGCCGCACCGGGCGGCAACAAAGGATCGCAATGATAGGCAAATTGACAGGTTCCCTGCTGGAGAAGAACCCGCCCCAAGTCCTGGTGGACTGCCATGGCGTGGGTTATGAGGTGCAGGTGCCCATGAGCACGTTCTACAACCTGCCCGCACTGGGGGAGCCGGTCAGTCTGCTGACGCACTTTATCGTGCGCGAGGATGCGCAGCTGCTGTATGGGTTTGCGACCGCACAGGAGCGTCAGACATTCCGCGAGCTGATCAAGGTCAGCGGCATCGGTCCGCGCATGGCCCTGTCCCTGCTGTCGGGCATGACCATCGAGGACCTGGTGCAGGCCATCGCCCTGCAGGAAGTGGGGCGGCTGGTGAAGGTGCCGGGCATCGGCAAGAAGACTGCCGAGCGCCTGCTGCTGGAGCTCAAGGGCAAGCTGGGCGATGCCGTGGTGGGCACGGCCGCAGCGCAGGTCCAAAACGATGCCCAGTCCGACATCCTGCAGGCGCTGCTGGCGCTGGGCTACTCGGACAAGGAAGCGGCCGCCAGCCTCAAAGCCCTGCCCGCCGATGTGGGCGTGAGCGAGGGCATCAAGCTGGCCCTCAAGGCCTTGGCAAAGTAAGCCGCCATGAGCATCCACACCGAAGATTTTGGTGATTTCGAGGCCGCGCCGGCGCGCAAGCCGCGCGCCAAGGCTGCGCCCCAGGCGCCGCGCCCGGACGACCCGGGCCAGCCCGCCGTGCGCAGCAGCGCCATCTCGCCGGCGCCTGTCAACAAGCACGAAGAGGTGCTGGAGCGCGCCCTGCGCCCCAAGCTGCTGCAGGAATACGTGGGCCAGGAAAAGGCGCGCGAGCAGCTGGAAATCTTCATCGGTGCGGCGCGCAAGCGCGGTGAGGCGCTGGACCACGTGCTGCTGTTCGGCCCGCCCGGACTGGGCAAGACCACGCTGTCGCACATCATCGCCGCCGAGCTGGGCGTGAACCTGCGCCAGACCAGCGGCCCGGTGCTGGAAAAGCCCAAGGACCTGGCGGCGCTGCTGACCAACCTCGAGGCCAACGATGTGCTGTTCATCGACGAGATCCACCGCCTCAGCCCCGTGGTCGAGGAAATCCTCTACCCCGCGCTGGAGGACTACCAGATCGACATCATGATTGGCGAGGGGCCGGCCGCGCGCTCAATCAAGTTGGACCTGCAGCCCTTCACCCTGGTCGGGGCCACCACGCGCGCCGGCATGCTGACCAACCCGCTGCGCGACCGCTTCGGCATCGTGGCGCGGCTGGAGTTCTACAACGCCGAGGAGCTGGCGCGCATCGTCACGCGCAGCGCCGGCCTGCTGGGCGCACCCATCGATGCGGCGGGCGCGCAGGAAATCGCCAACCGCTCGCGCGGCACGCCGCGCATCGCCAACCGCCTGCTGCGCCGCGTGCGCGACTATGCCGAGGTCAAGGGCGACGGCACCATCACCCAGGACATGGCGCGCAAGGCCCTGTCCATGCTGGACGTGGACCCGCGTGGCTTCGACGTGATGGACCGCAAGCTGCTCGAAGCCGTGGTGCACCGCTTTGACGGCGGCCCGGTGGGCGTGGACAACATCGCGGCCAGCATTGGCGAGGACGCGGGCACGATCGAGGATGTGATCGAGCCCTACCTGATCCAGCAGGGCTATCTGCAACGCACGCCGCGCGGGCGCATCGCCACCAAGGCCGCCTACCAGCACCTGGGGCTGGTGGCACCGCAGGCGGCCGGCAGTCTGTTCAACGAATAAGGCCGCAACCGGGGCCGGCCGCACCGGCACCCGGGACCAGGGGAACGCACTGTGAGTCCACACGCATCTGAAACCACCCACTCGGCAACCGCCCGCCGCCCGCGCCGCTGGTGGTGGCTGGCCGGCGCCGCCGTGCTGCTGCTGGCTGCCGTCTGGGGTGTGCAGCGCTGGCGCGGGCCGCAGGTGCCCGCCGTGCAGGTGCAGGCCCAGGCGCTGGTGCGCAGCCTGCAGTTTTCGGCACGGGTGGAGACCCGCTCGCGCGTGGGCGTGGGCAGCACCATCGTCGGTCGTGTCGAGCGCGTGGCCGTGCAGGAAGGCGACCAGGTGCAGGCCGGCCAGTTGCTGGTGCAGCTGGAGCCCACCGAGCTGCAGGCCAGCGTGCAGCAGGCCCAGGCCAGCCTGGCCCAGGCACGGGCCCAGCTGGCCAATGTGCGCACCAATGGGCGCATCGGCAAGCAGTCGCAGGTGGCCCAGGCCCAGGCGACGCTGCAGCAGGCCCAGGCCGATTGGTCGCGCAACCAGCAACTGGTGCAGCAAGGTTTTCTGAGCCAGGCCAGCCTGGACGAAAAACGCAAGGCCCTGGGCGTGGCCCAGGCGCAGCTGCAGGCCGCCCAGGCCCAGGCCCAGGCGGCGGCGGAGGGCGGGGCCGAGCTGCAGGCCGCCGAGGCCCAGGTGCAGCAGGCGCAGTCGGCCCTGGCGGCCGCCCAGGCCAAGCTGCAGCAGACCCACATCGTCGCGCCCAGTGCCGCCAAGGTGCTGGCGCGCACGGTGGAGCCTGGCCAGATCGTGCAGGCTGGCACGGCGCTGCTGCAGCTGGCCCTGGAGGGGCCGACGCTGATCGTGGCCCAGGTGGATGAACGTTTTCTGGACCAGCTGCGCGAGGGCCAGAGCGCCCAGGTGGTGGCCGATGCCTTTGCCGACCAGCACCTGGCGGCGCGCGTGGTGTCGATCGCACCGGGCGTGGACGCGCAGCGTGGCGCGGTGGAGGTGAAGCTGGCGCTGCAGGCCGCGCCGCCGGACTTCCTGCGCGAGGACATGAGCCTGTCGGTGCAGGTCGAGACCGGCCGCCAGACTCAGGCCCTGGTGCTGCCGCTGCAGGCCCTGCAAGGCCTGCGTGAAGGCCACAGCGCCGCCCAGGTGCTGGTGCTGCAGGACGGCCGGGCCACGCCGCGCCCGGTGCAGGTGGGCCTGCGCACCCTGGAGGCCGCGGAAATTGTGGACGGCCTGCACGCCGGGGACACCGTGCTGCTGCCCCCGGCGCAGGCCGGCCAGCGGGTGCGCGCGGCCGTGCTGCAGCAGGAGCGCTGATGGCCGTGCGCATGCCCTGGGGCTTCGAGTGGCAGGTGGCCCTGCGCTTTCTGCGCGAAGGGCGCATGCAAAGCCTGATGATCGTCGCCGGGGTGGCGGCGGGCGTGGCCGTGGTCACCTACATCACGGCACTGATCCATGGCCTGCAGGCCAACACCGTGCGCAAGACGCTGGGCACGCAGGCCCACATCAGCCTGCGCGCGCCCGAGGACGTGGTCACCCCCCTGCCGCGCCCGGCAGTGGGCGATGCCGTGCTGCTGTCGGACACCCAGCCGCGCGCGCAGCGCCTGCGCTCGGTGGCCAACTGGCAGCAGTTGCTGCCGGTGCTGGAGCGCGAGCCGGGCGTGATCGCCGTGTCGCCCATGGTCTCGGGCGCCGGGCTGGCGCTGCGCGGCGAGGCCTCGCAATCCATCGCCCTGATGGGGGTGGAGCTGGAGCGCTACCAGCGCATCGTCAACCTGCGCGAGAAGCTGGTGGCCGGCGCCTGGGGCCTGGCCCCGGGCGAGGCCATGATCGGCACCGAGCTGGCCGCCGACCTGGGCGTGCGCCCGGGCGACCGCTTCACCATCGCCACCGGCGCGGTGAACGAGCCGGTGCGCGTGACGGCCTTGCTGGACCTGGGCCTCAAGGATCTGAACCGCCGCACCGTGATCATCCCGCTGCGCAGCGCGCAAAGCCTGCTGGGCGTGCCCGGCGGCGCCACGGTGCTGGAGATGCAGGTGGCCGACGTGTGGCAGGCCGATGCCATCGCGCGCCAGCTGCGTGCGCGCTACGACTATGAGGTGGAGAGCTGGCAGGACACGAATGCGCAGCTGCTCTCGGCGCTGAACGCCCAGACCATCAGCACCACGGTGATCCGCGTGGTGGTGCTGGTGGTGGTGGTGCTGGGGATTGCCAGCGTGCTGGTGGTCAGCGTGGTGCAAAAGCGCCGCGAGATCGGCATCCTGCGCGCCATGGGCACCACGCGCGGCCAGGTGCTGCGCGTGTTTCTGCTGCAGGGCGCGGTGGTCGGGGCCCTGGGCTCGGTCGGCGGGGTGCTGCTGTCCTGGGCCATGGTGCAGCTGTTCACCACCCTGGCGCGCAGCGCCGAGGGCGGCGCGCTGTTCGAGATCCACCTGACCCTGCCCGACGCCCTGAGTGCGGCGCTGATTGCCACCGTGTGTGGCGTGCTGGCGGCCGTGGTGCCGGCGCGCCGTGCCGCGTCCATGGACCCGGCCCAGGCGATACGGATGTGACCCCCATGGCCCACGACCCCACCACCGCGCCCCTGCTGCAGCTGTCGGCCGTGCGCAAGTCCTACAACGTGGGCCAGCCCAGCGAGGCCGAGGTGCTGCACGGCATCGACCTGCAGCTGCGCGCCAGTGAGTTCATCGCCCTGGTCGGCCCGTCGGGCTCGGGCAAGAGCACCCTGCTGAACATCCTGGGCCTGCTGGAGCGCATGAGCAGCGGCAGCTACCAGCTGTTGGGGCAGGAGACCCACCGGCTCAGCGACGACCGCCTGACCCTGCTGCGCCGCCAGAGCCTGGGCTTCGTGTTCCAGTTTCACCACCTGCTGCCGGCCTTCACCGCGCTGGAGAACGTGACCCTGCCGGCGCTGATGGCGCACGGCGTGGTGTCCGGCGCGGACAAGGACCGCGCCCTGCAGCTGCTGCGCGCCGTGGGCCTGGGCCAGGCGCTGCACAAGAAGCCGTCGGAGCTGTCGGGCGGCATGCAGCAGCGCGTGGCCATTGCCCGGGCGCTGGTGCAGCAGCCGGCCCTGGTGCTGGCCGACGAGCCCACGGGCAACCTGGACACGCAATCGTCCGACGATGTGTTCGCGCTGCTGCGCGAGATCCATGCCCAGCAGGGCACGGCCTTTCTGATCGTCACCCACGACCCGCGCCTGGCGGCGCGCTGCGACCGGCTGGTGGAAATGGTCGACGGCCAGATCGCCCAGGACACGCACACGCCGTACATGTAGTGTTTTTGGCCGCCGGCGCCCGTCCTGCCTGCGCAGGGTGCTCTTATTTTGTGCTTGGCACGCGCAGCACCTGCAGCATGCCGTGCACGATCAGACCCTGGGCCAGGTAATAGCTGCCCAGCACCCACACGGTGGCGGCGGGCAGGGGCTGCACGAAGCGGTCGATCGCCAGGATACTGTCGCTGACCAGGAAGCTCAGCGCGCCCCAGGCCACGCAGCGTGCGCCCGCGCTGCGCAGCACCTGGGCGCGGCCGATGGCCTGGGCCGCCATGCCGGCAATCACCAGCACATAGGCGGCCACGGGCAGGCGCATGTCGGCGGGCAGGCCGTGCGTCGCCAGGTAACCGTAGACCAGCGCGGCACAGGCCAGCACCGCCAGCAGGGCCGGGCGGTGCGGCAGCCACGGCAGGCCCCGGTGGAACAGCACGATGTAGCAGCCGTGGGCCAGCAGGAAGGCTGCCAGGCCGGCGAGGAAGCCCTGCCCGGACAGCAGGCAGACATCGCCCAGCAGGCTCAGCGCCAGGCCGGCCAGCAGCCAGCGGGTGGCCACGGGCTGGCCCTGGCGGTCGGCGCGCCGCCAGACCAGGGCCAGGCACAGCAGCAGCGGCAGGGGTTTGAGCAGGGCATAGGCGGCGAAGGGCCCGAGGTGGCCGGCCAGCATGGCCAGCAGGGCGCACAGGGCCATGGCCCATTGCAGCGGATGGAGGTGGGCAAGCAGGTGCATGCCGGCCAGTCTGCGGGCCACGCGCACGGCTGGGCATTGGGGCTGTCCCGCCTTGCGGGGTGGGCCACGGACGCCGTGGGCGCGCATTCTCCGGGGCCGGTGGAGTTTCGTGCTTTCCCTTAAAATCGACCCTCTTTACCTTGAGAGGCCCGCTGCGCACTGCTGCGCTTGCGGCCCTTTGTCGCAAACGCGTGGCCGCCGCCACGACCGAACCCGTCCCCGACCAGTGTCATACGCTCCAGAAACCCGGCGTCGCCGCACCTTTGCCATCATTTCCCACCCGGATGCGGGTAAGACCACGCTGACCGAAAAGCTGCTGCTGTTCTCGGGTGCGATCCAGATCGCCGGTGCCGTGAAGGGGCGCAAGGCCAGCCGCCACGCCACCTCGGACTGGATGGAAATCGAAAAGCAGCGCGGCATCTCGGTGGCGTCGTCGGTGATGCAGATGAGCTACCGCGACCACGTGATCAACCTGCTCGACACCCCCGGCCACAAGGACTTCTCGGAAGACACCTACCGCGTGCTGACGGCCGTGGACTCGGCGCTGATGGTGATCGACGCGGCCAACGGTGTGGAATCGCAGACCCGCCGCCTGATCGAGGTCTGCCGCCAGCGCAACACGCCCATCCTCTCGTTCGTCAACAAGTTCGACCGCGAAGTGCGCGACCCGCTGGACATCCTGGACGAGGTCGAGCGCGAGCTGGGCATGCCCTGCTGCCCCATCACCTGGCCCGTGGGCCAGGGCAAGAGCTTCGGCGGCATCATCAATCTGCAGACGCAGACCATGACGGTGTTTGCCGCCGGCAGCGAAAAGCGCCCCGAGGACTTCGAGGTGATCCCGCTGACCGAAACCGACCGGTTGCGCGCGCGCTTCGGCCAGGCCTTTGACGATGCCATCGAGAGCATGGAGCTGGCCCAGGGCGCGTCCGCCGAGTGGGACCACCAGGCCTTCCTGGAAGGCAAGCTGACCCCCGTGTTCTTCGGCTCCGGCGTGAACAACTTCGGTGTGATGGAAGTGCTGAACGCCGTGGTCGACATGTCGCCCCCGCCCGGCCCGCGCATCGCCTTCACCGAAGTGAACCGCAACCGCGAAGAGCGCACCGTGCACCCCGAGGACCCGGGCTTTGCCGGCGTGGTGTTCAAGGTGCAGGCCAACATGGATGCCAACCACCGCGACCGCATCGCCTTCGTGCGCGTGGCCAGCGGCAAGTACACCCCCGGCATGAAGATGAAGGTGCAGCGCACCGGCAAGGAGCTGCGCCCCACGTCCGTGGTGACCTTCATGTCGCAGCGCCGCGAGGCGGTGGACGAGGCCTACGCCGGTGACATCATCGGCTTCACCATCCACGGCGGCGTGCAGCTGGGGGATTCGATCACCGATGGCCCCAGCCTGCAGTTCACCGGTCTGCCGTTCTTCGCGCCCGAAATGTTCATGACCGTGGTGCTGAAGAACCCGCTGCGCACCAAGCAGCTGCAGCAGGGCCTGATGCAGCTGGGCGAAGAGGGCGCGATCCAGGTGTTCAAGCCCGATGTCGGCGGCAACATGCTGCTGGGCGCCGTGGGTCAGCTGCAGTTCGAAGTGGTGCAGCACCGCCTGAAGACCGAGTACGACTGCGACGTGCGCCTGGAAGGCTGCCAGTACACCGGCGCGCGCTGGATCACGGCCGATTCGCCCGCCGAGCTGCGCGAGTTCGAGAACGCCTACCCCATGCGCCTGGCGCACGATGCGGCCGACACCCTGGCCTTCCTGTGCACCAGCCCCTACGACGTGCGCCTGGCGCAGGAACGCTTCCCCAAGATCCATTTCCACCCCCTGCGCGAGCACGCGGGCCTGGCCCTGGGTAGTGCCCATTAATTGAAATCACTAGCGGCCTGCATGCGTCGTTGCCGAATCTCGCCGTAGCGCTGCTACTGTCTTCGATCCGGCGCCTCGCCTGCACCGCTGCGCTGGCCGCTACGGATTGCTACGCTGTGTTTGATCTCACCCGTGCCTGGCACGGGTTGGTTGTTGAGAGTTTGCTGTGAGCCAAGAATTTCTGCGCCCCTTGTCTGAATTGCCGGTGCCCGCGAACCTGCTGGGCGTGCTGACCGACATCGATGACACGTTGACCACCGAGGGCGTGGTGCCTGCACACGTGGTGGCCGCCATCGGTCGCCTGCAGGCCGCGGGCCTGAAGGTGGTGCCCATCACTGGTCGCCCCGTGGGCTGGAGCGTGCCGTTTGCGCGCGCCTGGCCGGTGGAGGCCATCGTCGCCGAGAACGGCGCCGTGGCCCTGCGCCGCAACGACCGGGGCGGGCTGGACAAGCTCTACCAGCAGGACGACGACACGCGCGTGCACAACTTCGCCAAGATGCAGGAAGTGCTGGCGCTGATCGAGCAGCAGGTGCCCGGCGCCCAGCGCGCCACCGATTCGCACGGCCGCGAGTGCGACATCGCCGTGGACCACAGCGAGTTCACCACCTTGTCGCAGGCGCAGATCGATGCCTGCGTGGCCATCATGCGCGACGCGGGCATGAACGCCACCGTCAGCTCCATCCACATCAATGGCTGGTTTGGCGACCACAACAAGCTGGAAGGCGCACGCTGGATTGTGCAGAGCCTGTTCGGCATCGACCTGGACGCGACGCTGGGCCAGTGGGTCTACATCGGCGACTCGACCAACGACCAGCTGATGTTCCAGCACATGCTCCACAGCGTGGGCGTGGCCAACATCGCGCGTTTCGTGCCCCAGTTGCAGCACCTGCCGCGCTATGTGACCACGGCCGAGCGCGGCGATGGCTTTGTGCAGCTGGCAGACCACCTGCTTGCAAAATAAGAGCGTTTGGCGCGCTTTGTTACTCAGTTTTCAACTGAAAAGCTTCTGAAATACAGACAGGACAAGCGGTAACTGCTCCTGAAATGAAAAAAGCCCACATGGCCTGTCGCCTGCGGGCTTTTTGGTCGACGGGGCCGCGCTCAGTCGATGCTGACTTGGGCCTTGGTGATCACGGTCTTGTACATGGCCGTGTCCTGGTCGATCAGCTGCTGGAACTGCGCGGGCGTGCTGCCGATGGCGCCAAAGCCCAGCTGCGTCAGCTTGGCCTTGACCTCGGGCGACTGCACGGCCTCGGCGATGGTCTTGGACAGCTTGTCGACGATGGGCTGGGGCGTGCCCTTGGGCGCCAGCACGCCGACCCAGGAGTTCATCACAAAGCCGGGGAAGCCCGCTTCCTCCATGGTGGGGATGTCGGGCTCGCCGGGCCAGCGCTGCTTCGACGCCACGGCCAGCACCTTGATCTTGCCGCTCTTGGCGTGGGGCATGGGCACCAGGGCGGGGTCAAACAGCATATCGACCTGGCCGCTCATCAGATCGGCCAGGATGGGGGCGCTGCCGTTGTAGGGCACATGCTGGGCATTCAGCCCGTTTTCCTGGGCCCAGCGCGCGCCGATCATGTGGGCGCTGGCGCCGGTGCCGCTGGAGGCGTAGTTCAGCGGCTGCTTCTTGCCGTATTCGGCCAGTTCCTTGGCGTTCTTCACCGGCAGCTTGTTGGCCGCGAACAGGAACATGGGCAGGTCGGCCACATGGCTGACGGCCACCAGGTCGCTGGGCTGGTAGGGCAGCTTCTTGTACAGCGACATGTTGACTGTGTACGCGGCCAGCACGCTGACGAAGTTGTAGCCATCGGCTGGCGCGCGCGCCGTCTGCGTCACGCCGATGGTGCTGTTGGCGCCGGGCTTGTTCTCTATCACCACGGGTTGGCCCAGGCGCTTGCCCACGGCTTCGAACACGGTGCGGCTGACGATGTCGGTCGAACCGCCGGGGGTGTAGGGCACGATCAGCTTGATGGGCTTGCTGGGCCACTGGGCGGCGGGTTCCTGGGCCCAGCTGGTGCCGGCCAGGGCCAGGCTGGACAGCGCCAGGGTGGCGCAGAGGGCCGAACGACGGCTGCGGTGAGGGGCAAATGCCATGGGGGAATCTCCAGTTGTCTCGTTATGCGGGCAGCAGGGGCTGCCACTCCCTGAATGTCGGGCTGGTTTTGTGAGCGCGACATTTGCACTGTAAAAGCCGCATCGCGCGGCCGTACCGAGGGCAATCCCTGGGCGGCTGTCGCAGGGGCATCAAGCCAGTTGGGGTGCCCAGTCTGGGCTCCCCGCAGGCCACAATGGGGCACAGGCGCTGCCGAGCCGGGCGGCCATCGTACAAGGAGCGACATGCAAGAACCCTCGATTTTGCTGCTGCCGGGCCGTGGCAATGCCAACCCGGCGCATTGGCTGTCCCACTGGGAAGCGGATGACCCACAGATGCAGCGGGTGTGGCAGCGGGAATGGCAGACCCCCCAGTGCGCCGACTGGGTGCACACCCTGGTGGCGGTGCTGGCGCAGCGGCAGACGCCGGCCGTGCTGGTGGCGCATTCGGTGGCCGTGGCCCTGGTGAATCACCTGGTGGCCGCCTGGCCGCGGTACCACCCGGACCGACCCCTGCCCGTGCGCGGGGCCTTACTGGTGGCCCCCAGCGATGTGGAGTCACCCACCTGGCCGCCGGGCCCCCTGGGTTTTGCCCCCATGCCGATGCAGCGCTTGCCGTTTCCAACCCTGGTGGTCGCCAGCACGAACGACCCCCGGGTCACGCTGGAGCGGGCCCAGGTGTTTGCCTCCGCCTGGGGCGCCCGTCTGGAAGTGGCGGGTGCCTTGGGCCATCTGAATGCCGACAGCGGTCTGGGCCCTTGGCCCCAGGGTCGTCAGTGGCTGGAGGCATTGCTGGCGGCAGAGGGGGCCGGCGATTGAGACCGTGCCAGCCGGCGCGCACACGGCGCGACCTGGGGCCGCACCGCATACCGCTCCACGCGGTGTGTCCTGTGGCCATGGGGCCAGGGCCTTTAGCGTGGGGGCTGGGGCTCCCAATCGGTATCGCAGCCGATGCCGGCCGCAATCCAGCGCCGCGCCAGCCGGGCCACCAGGCGCACGGCCCAGGGGCGGCGCCAGCCCAGCACGGCCCCGGGATCGCTGACCATGCCGCAGCGGTAGTGCTGCGCGCTGGCGTCCCACTGCAGCGCCTTGCAGGCGCCTGTGCGCCGGCGCGACACCCAGATGCCCAGCGGGCACGGCTCGGCCAGACAGCACAGGCCGCAGCCATTGCAGGGCGTGCCCATGGCGGGTTTGGCTGGTGCCGCCGGCTGCAGGTAGATGACGCGTTCAGGCACGCGGCACCCCCGGTGCCCCTGGTGCCCGTGGACCGGGGCGGCGCGCCGTGGCGGCGACGGTTGGCTGGAGGACTGCGTGGAAGACCATGGCGCGATCTTAGGCCCGCCAGGCGGCGGGCAGTTGTTCGGCATGCGCCAGGTCGACGTGGGCTTGCAAAAAGTCCAGCACCGCCCGCGTGCGCGGTGGCAGGCGGTCGGGCTTGCCCGGGTAGACGGCATGGATGGGCTCCAGGTCGCCGGTGTTGAAGTCTTCCAGCACCACCTCCAGCCGGCCGGCTTGCAGGTCCTCCCAGGCGTGGAACAGCGACAGCCGCGCCAACCCGGCGCCGCCCAAAGCCAGGCCGCGCAGCACATCGCCGTCGTTGACGCGCAGCGCCTGGCCGATCTCCACCGCCATGCGTTCGCCCTGGACCAGAAACGGCCAGTGCGGGATCGCACGCGGATAGGTCCAGCCCATGCGCTGGTGGTCCGCCAGATCCTTCGGGTGCTGTGGCACGCCATGGCGGGCCAGGTAGTCCGGGGCGGCAACGATGACCTGGCGCGTGCAGCCCAGGCGCCGCGCCACCATGTCCGAGGAGGGCAACTGTCCCCAGCGGATGGCGATGTCGATGCTGTCCTCCACCAGGTCCACGATCTGGTCGGTGAAGAACAGCTCCAGCCGGAGACCCGGGTGCGCCGCCATCAGTGGGGCCACCAGCGGCACCAGCAGGCGCTGGCCGGTGGAGGTGCTGGCGCTGATGCGCACCACGCCCTTGGGGGCGCTGCGGGCGGCCACGGTGGCCTCCAGCTCGTCCAGGTCGGCCAGCAGGCGCTTGCCGCGCTCCACCAGCTGCGCCCCTTCGGCCGTCAGCTGCATGCGACGCGTGCTGCGCTGCAGCAACTGCACCCCCAGGCGGGCCTCCAGCCGCGACATGGTCTTGCTGATGGCCGAGGGCGACACGCCCAGCTGCCGCGCGGCGGCCGACAGGCTGCCCTGTTCGGCCACCAGCACCAGCACCTCCAGTTCGCCGGAGCGGTTGACCTCGCTGCCCTGGGCAGCCAGGGGCGACAGGCGGGGGGTGTCGGGCATGGAGACTCCGGAGTTGCAGGGCGGCAAGCAGGGGGTAATTTGTTCCGGCTGGGAACAAATGCATTGCCATTATTCCATCTACACAAAGATCCAGGCCGGGGGCACAGTCACCCCCTCGGATTTTTCTGGATACCCCAAGGACCTTTCCCATGCCGCTCTCTCTTCTGGCCCTGGCGGCCGGTGCCTTTGGCATCGGCACCACGGAATTCATCATCATGGGCTTGCTCACCCAGGTCGGCAGCGACCTGGGGATCAGCATTCCCACGGCCGGCACCCTGATCTCGGGCTACGCCATCGGCGTGGCCGTGGGCGCGCCCGTACTGACCCTGCTGACGCGCCACTGGCCGCGCAAGCGCCTGCTGCTGGCACTGATGCTGATCTTCATCGCCGGCAACCTGGCGGCGGTGTTTGCGCCGAACTACACCGCGCTGATGGCGGCGCGGGTGCTGACCTCGCTGACCCACGGCACCTTCTTCGGCGTGGGGGCTGTTGTGGCCACCAGCCTGGTGCCGCTGGAGAAAAAGGCCTCGGCGATCGCGCTGATGTTCTCGGGCCTGACCCTGGCCACCTTGCTGGGCGTGCCCGCTGGGGCCTGGATCGGTCAGCACTTCGGCTGGCGCATGGCCTTCGCTGCCGTGGCGGGCGTGGGCGTGGTGGCCTTCGCCATCCTGGTGGCCTTTGTGCCGCGCGACCTGGGCCGTCCGGCCGTTCCCCCGCTGCAGCAGGAACTGGCCGCGCTGCGCCATCCCCAGGTCTGGCTGGGCCTGGGCATCACCGTGTTCGGGTTTGCCGGCGTGTTCGCGCTCTACACCTACATCGAGCCCTTGCTGACCCAGGTGACCCGAATGGCGGGCAGCCTGGTGGCCCTGACCTTGCTGCTGTTCGGCGCCGGCCTGGCCGTGGGCAACCTGCTGGGCGGCAAGCTGGCCGACCGCGGCGTGCTGCGGGCCCTGACCTGGAGCCTCGTGGCCCTGCTGGTGGTGCTGGCGCTGGGCCGCTGGGCCTTTGGGCACCCGGGCGTGGCCATGGCCTATGTGGTCGTGCTCGGTGTCATGGCGTTTGCCACCGTGGCCCCGATGCAGATGCGTGTGCTGGACCAGGCTGGCCCCCACGGCGCCAACCTGGTGTCCAGCCTGAACATCGCGGCCTTCAACCTGGGCAATGCACTGGGGGCCTGGGCCGGTGGCCTGGCCCTGGCCGGGGGGCTCGGCCTGGTGCACCTGGGCTGGGTCGCCGCCGCGCTGACGGCCGTGGGCCTGCTGCTGACGGTCTGGAGCCGTTACCTGCCGGTACGCCACCCTGTGCCCCAGACCTGCGATTTGGCGCGGGCCTGAGGCGGGCCTGGGGTCGGCGTGGCCGCTAGGCGGTACGCGCCAGCACCGGCGCAATCGCCTGGCCTGTGTGCGTGCCCAGGGCCACCACCTCTTCGGGGGTGCCCGCAGCCACAATGCGGCCACCGCCGCTGCCGCCTTCGGGGCCCAGGTCGATGATCCAGTCGGCCTCGGCAATCACGTCCAGGTCGTGCTCGATGACGATCACGCTGTGGCCGCCGTCCACCAGGCGGTGCAGCACGCGGATCAGCTTGTCCACGTCGGCCATGTGCAGGCCCACGGTGGGCTCATCCAGTACGTACAGGGTGTGGGGTGCCTTGTTGCCGCGCTTGGTGATGTCGTCGCGCACCTTGGTCAGCTCGGTCACCAGCTTGATGCGCTGGGCCTCGCCGCCGCTCAGCGTGGGCGAGGGCTGGCCCAGCGTCAGATAGCCCAAGCCCACGTCCTTGAGCAGCTGCAGCGGGTGGGCGATGCTGGGCATGGAGGCAAAGAACTCCACGGCCTCGTCCACCTCCATCTGCAGCACGTCGCCAATGCTCTTGCCGCGCCAGGTGACGGCCAGCGTCTCGGGGTTGAAGCGCGCGCCCTGGCAGGTTTCGCACGGCACCTTCACATCGGGCAGGAAGCTCATCTCGATGGTGCGCATGCCCTGGCCTTCGCAGGCCGGGCAGCGGCCTTCGCCGGTATTGAAACTGAAGCGCCCCGCGCCGTAACCACGGGCCTTGGCCTCCAAAGTGTCGGCAAACAGCTTGCGGATGGTGTCCCAGAAACCGATGTAGGTGGCGGGGCAGCTGCGCGGGGTCTTGCCGATCGGCGTCTGGTCCACCTCCAGCACGCGGTCGATGGCTTCCGTGCCCCAGACGGCTTCGCAGCCGACCAGCGCTGGCGTCTGGCCCGCTTGCGCCGCTTCGCGGCCCGCCTTGGTGGCGCGCTGGCTGACGAGGTTGGCCACATTGCTCAGCAGCACATCGCGCGCCAGCGTGGATTTGCCGGAGCCGGACACGCCGGTGATGGCCACCAGACGCTGGAGGGGCACGCTGGCTTCGATGTCCTGCAGGTTGTGCAGGTTCGCGCCGTTCACCACCAGCCAGTGCAGCGGGCCGGTGGCTTGGCTGGGGTTGGCCAGCTCGGCATTCAGGGCGGCGCTGTCGGCGGCCAAGGCGGCGGCCGCATCGGCCGCGATCTGTTTTTTGGTGCGTTTTTTGGGTTTTGCGCTGACTGCATCTGCGCTGGCAGCTTCTGTTTGGGTAGCGGCTGCATCCGCCACGCCATGCACCGCACGGCGCGCCTGGTAGGGGTGGCGCATGGCGTGCAGCAGGTAGCGGCCGGTTTGCGAATCGGCGGCGGCCATGATGTCGGCCGGCGTGCCCTGGGCCACCAGCTGGCCACCACGCTTGCCGGCGCTGGGGCCGATGTCGATCACATGGTCGGCCCGGCGGATGGTGTCTTCATCGTGCTCCACCACCACCAGGGTGTTGCCCTTGTCGCCCAGCTTGTGCAGGGCGTTGAGCAGGATGTGGTTGTCGCGCGCATGCAGGCCAATCGTGGGTTCGTCCAGCACATAGCACACGCCCTGCAGGTTGCTGCCCAGCTGCGCCGCCAGGCGGATGCGCTGCGCCTCGCCGCCGGACAGCGTGGGCGCGCCCCGGTCCAGGGTCAGGTAGTTCAGCCCGACTTCTTCCAGAAATTCCAGGCGGCCCAGGATTTCCGGCAGCAGGTCGCGCGCGATGTCGGTTTCGCGGCCGGTCGTCGTCAGTTGCTGGAACCACTGGCGCAGCGCGCTGACCGACAGGTGGGCCAGCTCGGTGATGGTCTTGCCGTGGAAGCGCACCGCGCGGGCGCGGGCGTTCAGGCGTGTGCCCTCGCAGGTCGGGCAGGTGCATTCCTCCAGGTCTTCGACCTCGTTGGCGGTCAGCGTCAGCTCGCGGCCGCGGTTGTCTTCGGCCAGCGTGCTGTCGTCGTAGACCTTGCGCTGCTCCTTGGTCAGCTTGACGCCCGTGCCCACGCAGTCGGGGCACCAGCCGTGCTTGCTGTTGTAGCTGAACAGGCTGGGCTCCAGCTCCGCATAGCTGGTGGCGCAGACCGGGCAGGCACGCTGGGTGGAGAACACCTGCAGCGTGCCCACGCCCAGGCCTTGGCCGGGGGCGGCGATGGCGGCCTCCAGGGTGTCGATGCCGGACAACACATGGACCACGCCCTTGCCGACCTCCAGCGTCTTGGCCAGCTGGGCGCGCAGCTCTTTTTCGTTGGCCGCCGTGACCTTGACGCTGGCCACGGGCAGCTCGATGGTGTGTTCCTTGAAGCGGTCCAGGCGCGGGAAACCCGTGGTCGGCAGAAAGGCGCCGTCCACACGCAGGTGCGTGTAGCCCTTGGGGCGGGCCCAGTCGGCCAGCTCGGTGTACACGCCCTTGCGGTGCACCACCAGCGGGGCCAGCAGGCCGATGTGCTGGCCCTTGAACTGGGTCAGCAACTGGGCGGCAATGCGCTCGGGCGTTTGCGGCTCCACGGCCGCGCCGTCGTGCACGCAGTGCTGGGTGCCCAGCTTCACGTACAGCAGGCGCAGGAAATGCCAGACCTCGGTGGTCGTGCCCACGGTGGACTTGCGCCCGCCGCGCGACAGGCGCTGCTCAATCGCCACGGTGGGCGGAATGCCCCAGACGGCATCCACCTCGGGGCGGCCCGCAGGCTGCACGATGGAGCGCGCATAGGCGTTCAGCGATTCGAGGTAACGGCGCTGGCCTTCGTTGAACAGGATGTCAAACGCCAGCGTGGACTTGCCCGAGCCGGACACGCCGGTCACCACATTGAACTTGCCGCGCGGAATGTCCACGCTCAGGCCCTTGAGGTTGTGCTCGCGGGCGTTGACGATTTCAATGGCATTTTTGCCTGCTGGCGCTTTGTGGGCGGGTGCTGACGGCTCTTTTTTATAGAGCATGGGTGCCACTTCTTCCACCAGCTGGCCGCCCACGCCCATGGCCAGGTCATACTCGCGCAGCGCCTGTGCGGTGTGTGATCCGGGTACGTGGCGCACGTCCTCGGGCGTGCCCTGGGCCACGATCTGGCCGCCGCCGTCGCCCCCCTCGGGGCCCAGGTCGATCAGCCAGTCGCTGGCGCGGATCACGTCCAGGTTGTGCTCGATGACGATCAGGCTGTGGCCCGCCTCCAGCAGCTTGCGCAGCGCGCGCATCAGCTTGGCGATGTCTTCAAAGTGCAGGCCGGTGGTCGGCTCGTCGAACAGGAACAGCGTGCCCTTGCGCGCAATCTTTTGCTTGGATTTGGAGGCGGTCTTGGCCGCCTCGGCCAGAAAGCCCGCCAGCTTCAGCCGCTGGGCTTCGCCGCCCGACAGCGTGGGCACGGGCTGGCCCAGCTTCACGTACTCCAGCCCCACATCGACGATGGGCTGCAGGGCGCGCAGGACCTCGGCATCCTGGCGGAACAGCTGGGCGGCCTCGGCCACCGTCAGCTCCAGCACATCGGCCACGTTCAGGGCACGGCCATCGCGCTCCAGGGTGATTTCCAGAATCTCAGCGCGGTAGCGGCTGCCGTTGCAGTCCGGGCAGCGTAGGTAGACGTCGGACAGGAACTGCATCTCCACATGCTCAAAACCCGAGCCGCCGCAGGTGGGGCAGCGGCCATCGCCGCTGTTGAAGCTGAACTTGCTGGCCGTGTAGCCGCGCTGGGCCGACAGCGGTGCGAGCGCAAACAGTTCGCGCAGGCTGTCCCACGCGCCCACGTACGAGACGGGGTTGGAGCGTGCGGTCTTGCCGATCGGCGACTGGTCGACAAACACCACGTCGGCCAGGTGGTCGGCGCCCAGCAGGCGGTCGTGCGCGCCGGGGCTGTCGGTGGGCTTGCCAAAGTGGCGCAGCAGGGCCGGGGCCAGGATGTCCTGAATCAGCGAGGATTTGCCAGAGCCCGATACGCCGGTGATGGTGACCAGGCGTTGCAGCGGGAAGTCCACGTTCAGGTTTTGCAGGTTGTGCTGGCGCGCGCCTTCCAGGATGAGGCGCGGGGTGGATTCGGTCACCATGCGCTTGACGCCAAAGCCCACCTGCTTGCGCCCGCCCAGGTAGGCGCCGGTCAGGGTGTCGGCGCGCTTGAGTTCCTCGGGCGTGCCGTCAAACACGATCTGCCCGCCGCGCGCACCGGGGCCCGGGCCCATGTCGATCATGCGGTCGGCGGCAAACATCACGGCCGGGTCGTGTTCCACCACCACCAGGGTGTTGCCGGCATCGCGCAGGCGGTGCATGGCCTGGGTGATGCGCTCCATGTCGCGCGGGTGCAGGCCGATGCTGGGCTCGTCCAGCACAAACAGGGTGTTGACCAGGCTGGTGCCCAGCGCGGTGGTCAGGTTGATGCGCTGCACCTCGCCGCCACTCAAGGTGCGACTTTGCCGGTCGAGCGTCAGGTAGCCAATGCCCACGTCCACCAGGTACTTCAGGCGCGTGCCGATTTCTTCGTTCAGCAGCTTCAGCGCCTGCAGCTCGCCCTCGGCCAGCCCGGTCTGGTTGCCCAGGTGCAGGCTGTCGAAGAAGCTGCGCAGCCGCGTGATGGGCAGGCGCATCAGGTCGTGCAGGCACAGGCCGGGCAGGGCTTCCAGTTGTGCACGGCTCCAGGCCACACCGGTGGGCAGGAAGCGTTGTGCAGGGGGCAGCACCGCATCGGCCTGTGGCTTGCTGCCAATGCGCCACAGCAGGCTTTCGGTCTTCAGGCGTGCGCCGGCGCAGGTGGGGCATTCCGTGTAGCTGCGGTACTTGGACAGCAGCACGCGGATGTGCATCTTGTAGGTCTTGGTTTCCAGGTACTCGAAGAAGCGGCGGATGCCGTACCACTGCTTGTTCCACTGGCCCTTCCACAGCGGCGAGCCTTCGATCACCCAGTGCTTCTGTTCCGGGGTCAGCTTGCTCCAGGCGATGTCGCGCGGGATGCCTTCGGCCTCGGCATGGCGCAGCAGGTCGTCCTGGATCTCCTTCCAGCCCGGTGTCTGGATGGGCTTGATGGCCCCGGTGCGCAGCGTGAGCTTGTCGTTGGGGATCACCAGGCCCCAGTCCACGCCAATCACGCGGCCAAAACCCCGGCAGGCATCGCAGGCGCCCACGGCGGAGTTGAAGGAGAACAGCGACGGCATGGGTGCGGTGTAGCTGAGGTTGCTCTCGGGGCAGTGCAGGCCCTGCGAGAACTTCCACGTCTCAGCCTCGCCCGCTTCGGGCATGACGTACACGGTCAGGTGGCCGTTGCCGCGCTTGAGGGCGACCTCGATGGCCTCCATGGCCCGGGCGCGCTCCACGCGGCTGAAGCGAAAGCGGTCGGCCACCACGTCCAGCACCTTGATGCTTTCGGGGGGCGCGGCCTTGGCCTTCTTGCCCTTGGCGGGTGCTTCCACGGGGGCCGCACGTTCGACGTCGCGTTCGGCCTGCACCTTGGTGAAGCCGCTGGCCGACAGCCATTGCTCCACTTCTTCCTGGGAGGTGTTGGCGGGCAACTCGACCGGGAAGGTCAGTGCAATGCGCGGGTCACCGGCCTGCTCGCAGCGCTGCTGCAGGGCGGCGAAGATGGTCTCGGCCGTGTCGTGCTGCACGGGCAGGGTGGTCTGGCAGTCGAACAGGTGGGCGGCGCGCGCGAACAGCAGCTTGAGGTGGTCGTTCAGCTCCGTCATCGTGCCCACGGTGGAGCGGGAGTTGCGCACCGGGTTGGTCTGGTCGATGGCAATCGCCGGCGGCACGCCTTCGACGCGGTCCACGGCCGGCTTGTCCATGCGGTCCAGGAACTGGCGCGCGTAGGCACTGAAGGTTTCCACGTAGCGGCGCTGACCTTCGGCAAACAGGGTGTCGAACACCAGGCTGGACTTGCCCGAGCCGCTGGGGCCGGTGACGACGGTCAATTCGCCCGTGCGGATGTCCACATCCACGTTCTGCAGGTTGTGTTGGCGTGCGCCACGGATGCGGATCTGGCCTTGGGTCATGGTGTGCTGCGCGAAGAAGAAGCGTCAAAAACAAAGCGGCCGACCATTCTAGGCAGGCTACCGCCGTGGATCGGTCGGTCTGGTCAAAGCGCATGCGGTCCGTGCTGGTAAACGGGCAGCAAAAAGGCCTGCTGGTGACAGCAGGCCTGGGGTGGTGCGGCTTGGAGGCCTTATTTGCGCGAGGTTTCCAGCGCCCGGTTGATGCCCAGCGCGGCCAGGGTACAGACGGCCCCCGACAGCAGGTAGCCACCGACCGCCACCGGACCGAAGTGCGAGGACAGGTACAGGGCCACCAGGGGCGCCAGGGCCGCGCCCAGCAGCCAGGCAAGGTCGGCCGAGTAGGCCGCCCCCACAAAGCGGAACTTGCGCGAGAAGTTGGCTGTGACCGTGCCCGAGGATTGGCCGTATGACAGGCCCAGCAGCGCAAAGCCAATCAGGATGAACAGGTTCTGGCCAGCGGTGCCACCATTGAGCAGCATCGGGGTGGCAAAGCTGAACAGGCCAATCAGCACCGCCATGGCGCCCAGGGTGTTGCGGCGACCAAAGCGGTCCGCCATCCAGCCCGACAGCACGATGGCCGCGCAGGCCAGCAGCGCGCCCGCCACCTGGGTCCACAGGATCTGCGGGGGCGAGGCTTCGCCGTACAAGGTCATCCAGGAGAGCGGGAACACGGTGACCAGGTGGAACAGCGCAAAGCTGGCCAGCGCGGCCAGCGCGCCCAGGAACACGTTGCGTCCCTCACCGCTGCGCGCCAGCTCCAGCGTGGGCGTGGGCTTGAGCTCCAGGGTCTGGAACATGGTGGTGTAGCTCTCGTCAGCGACCAGACGCAGGCGGGCAAACAGGGCCACCACGTTGATGGCAAAGGCCACGCAGAAGGGATAGCGCCAGCCCCAGGCCAGAAGCTCCTCGTGCGAGAGCTGGCCGTAGATGTAGGCGAACACCGAGGCGGCCGCCACGAAACCGATCGGCGCCCCGAGTTGCCCGATCATGGCGTACCAGCCCCGCTTGGCCTTGGGCGCATTCATCGCCAGCAAGGACGGCAGCCCTTCCCAGGAGCCACCCACGGCCAGGCCCTGTGCCACGCGCAGGCCCACCAGCCACCAGATGGCCGCCACGCCGATGCTTTCATAGCCGGGCAGCAGGGCGATGCCCACGGTGGCGCTGCCCAGCAGGAACAGGGCGATCGTCAGCTTGACGGCCATGCCCCAGCGGCGCTGCACGGCCATGCCCACGGCCGTACCGACCGGGCGGGCGAAGAAGGCCAGCGCGAACACGGCAAAGGCCGCCAGCATGCCGTTGAGCGTGGTCAGGAAGGGGAAGTACACATAGGGGAACACTAGCACGCAGGCGATGCCGAACACGAAGAAGTCAAAGTATTCGGAGGCCCGGCCGATGATGACGCCGGCGGCAATCTCGCCGGGGGTCACGTCTTGATGGCTATGGGCATGGGCCAGGCCGGGATCGACGGGTGCTGTTCCAGAAGGGGAGCCAGGATGTGCAAAGCTGGTCATAGGTGCAACTCCTCGAGACGATGCACCTCTTGTACGCCGCTTGATGTGCGTCAACAAGCGAGATTTGCCTGCCCACCGTGTAGGAGAAGGGTTTGTCGGGAGGCTGAAGCGACATGCAAGTGGCAAAAACCATGGTGCCAAAGTGGGTGTGCCCTGTGGCTAGCTTGCCCCAATGTGGGGATGCCCTTGACATTTATCAATGGGTTTTATTTATTTCAGGATTTCCTGAAAAAACAAAGATTTAGAGACGCTTTGATGGAAATCAATTGACACGGGCTGGTGTCAAGTTCCTACATAAAGACAACACACGGCACTGCGTTGAGCACCAAGGGGGCGCAGGAAGATGGGCAGGCGGAGTAAATTCGGCAGGTTTTGTTATCCGCGTTTACACCTAACAACGCGCGTTTTTTCGCGTTCACAGCATGCCTACATCCACGGAAAACCGCGGGCCAGCCTGGCTCGCTGCCGCGGCTCTGCTAGCGACCCTCACGGGCTGCAGCAAGGCCGTAGTGCTCAATCCCGCAGGGGACATTGCTGCTCAGCAAGGCGACTTGGTGGTGACTGCCACCTTGTTGATGCTGATCATCATCGTTCCCGTGATCCTGCTGACCCTGTTGTTTGCCTGGAAGTACCGCCAGTCGAACACCGAGGCAGAGTACGACCCGGAATGGCACCACTCGACCGCTCTGGAGCTGGTCATCTGGAGTGTTCCATTAATCATCATTATTGCTTTGGGCGCTTTGACCTGGATCAGCACCCACAAGCTGGACCCCTACCGTCCCCTGGACCGCATCTCGGAAACCAAGCCCCTGGACCCCAACGTCCAGCCGCTGGAAGTGCAGGTGGTGTCCATGGACTGGAAGTGGCTGTTCCTGTACCCCGAGCAAGGCATTGCCACGGTGAACGAATTTGCCGCGCCGGTGGACCGTCCCATCCGCTTCAAGCTGACCGCCACCTCGACCATGGCCGCGTTCTACGTGCCTGATCTGGCCGGCATGATCTATGCCATGCCTGGCATGGAGACCCAGCTGAACGCCGTGATCAACAAGGAAGGTACCTACAAGGGCCTGAACTCGCACTACAGCGGTGCGGGCTTCTCGGGCATGACCTTCAAGTTCCACGGCCTGAGCAACGAAGGCTTCGACGCCTGGGTGCTGCAGGCCAAGACCGAAGGCAAGGTGCTCGATCGTGCCTCCTACCTGGATCTGGTCAAGCCCAGCGAGCGTCACCCTGTGACCCGCTTTTCGTCCGTGCAGGACGGGCTCTACAACCGCGTGCTGAACATGTGCGTGGAAGAGGGAAAGATGTGCATGCACCACATGATGGCTATCGACGCTGCTGGCGGCGCGGCCTACATGAAGAAGGTGGGCCTGAACCTGCCTGACGATGTGTGCTCGGTGGAGAACGCAGACCGCGTGGTGGCCCTCCTGGACCAGCGCGATTCCCAGGGTGCTGTGGCACAGCAATAAGCAAGGACGGCGGCCTTGATGCGCTCTGGCGCGTCAGGCAGCCACTGAAAGAGACACAACTATGTCTGGACAAACAACGCTGCCCCACGATCCGCTGATTGGGCGGATCAGCTGGGACTCCATACCGATGGCGCATGAGCCCATCGTGCTGTGGACCTTTATTGCCGTGGTGCTCGGCGGCCTCGTGATGATGGCCGCACTGACCAAGTTCAAGCTGTGGGGTCCCCTGTGGCGCGACTGGGTTTGCTCGATCGACCACAAGAAGATCGGCATCATGTACATCATCCTGGGTATCGTCATGCTGCTGCGCGGTTTTGCCGACGCGGTGATGATGCGTATCCAGCAGGCCATGGCCTTTGGTGACAACCTGGGCTACCTGCCTCCGCACCACTACGACCAGATCTTCACCGCGCACGGCGTGATCATGATCTTCTTCGTGGCCATGCCCTTGGTCACGGGTTTCATGAACTACCTGATCCCGCTGCAGATCGGTGCGCGCGACGTGTCGTTCCCCTTCCTGAACAACTTCTCGTTCTGGATGACCACCACCGGCGCCGTGCTGGTGATGGTGTCGCTGTTCCTGGGTGAGTTCTCGACCTCCGGCTGGCTGGCCCTGTCCAATCTGGGCAACCAGAACCCGGGTGTGGGTCTGGACTACTACATCTGGGCGCTGCAGCTGTCGGGTGTCGGCACCACGCTGTCGGGTATCAACCTGATCGTGACCATCATCAAGATGCGTGCCCCCGGCATGAACCTGATGAAGATGCCCGTGTTCGTGTGGACCTCGCTGTGCACCAACGCGCTGATCGTTGCCTCGTTCCCGATCCTGACCGCAGCCCTGGTGCTGATGTCCATGGACCGCTACTTCGGCACCAACTTCTTCACGAACGAGCTGGGCGGCAACCCCATGCTGTACGTGAACCTGATCTGGATCTGGGGCCACCCTGAGGTCTACATCCTGGTGCTGCCCGTCTTCGGCATCTTCTCCGAAATCGTTGCGACCTACTCCAAGAAGCGCCTGTTCGGCTACACCTCCATGGTGTATGCGACCGTGTGTATCACCGTGCTGTCCTGGCTGGTGTGGCTGCACCACTTCTTCACCATGGGGTCCGGAGCAGCGGTGAATACCTTCTTCGGTATCACCACGATGATCATCTCGATCCCCACGGGCGCGAAGATCTTCAACTGGCTGTTCACCATGTACAAGGGCCGCATTGCCTTCAAGCCGCCCATGATGTGGACGGTGGGCTTCATGTGCACCTTCGCCATCGGCGGTATGACCGGCGTGCTGCTGGCTGTGCCTCCTGCCGACTTCGTGCTGCACAACTCGCTGTTCCTGATCGCCCACTTCCACAACGTGATCATCGGCGGCGTGGTGTTCGGTCTGCTGGCCGGTATCAACTACTGGTTCCCCAAGGCCTTCGGCTACCGCCTCAACGAGTTCTGGGGCAAGGTGTCCTTCTGGTGCTGGCTGGTTGGCTTCTGGGTCGCCTTCACACCGCTGTACATCCTGGGCCTGATGGGCGTGACCCGCCGCGTGAGCCATTTCGACGACCAATCGCTGCAGATCTGGTTCGTGATCGCTGCCGTCGGCGTGGCCATCATCGCCTGCGGTATCGGTGCCTTCCTGCTGCAACTGGTGGTGTCCTACTTCCAGCGCGACAAGCTGCGTGACGTGACGGGCGACCCCTGGGGCGGCCGTACCCTGGAGTGGGCGACTTCCTCGCCACCTCCCGCGTACAACTTCGCCAAGACCCCCGTGGTGTACGACATCGACGCCTGGTGGGACATGAAGAAGCACGGCTACCAGCGTCCGCTGAACGGCTTCGAAGACCTGCACATGCCCAAGAACACGGGCGCCGGCTTCGTGATCTCCATGATTGCCATGGTGCTGGGCTTTGCGCTGATCTGGCACATCTGGTGGCTGGCCGTGGTGTCCTTCGCCGGCATGATCCTGGCTTCGATCATCCACACCTTCAACTACAACCGCGACTACTACATCCCTGCAGCTGAAGTGCAGGCGACGGAAGACGCACGTACTGAACAGCTCGCACGCCATGTCTAATATTTCCATCCAAGCGGGTCAGCGCGAGTACCACCCCGCGCACGAGCCCCATCCCGAGAACGGCACTTCGCTGGGCTTCTGGCTGTACCTGATGAGCGACTGTCTCATCTTCGCAGCCCTGTTCGCCACCTTCGGCGTGCTGGGTCGCAGCTACGCCGGCGGCCCCACGGGCGCCGAGCTGTTCGACCTGAAGCTGGTGGCCCTGAACACGGCCTTCCTGCTGATCTCGTCGATCACTTTCGGCTTTGCGCTGATCCAGAAGCAAAAGGGCAACCTGAAGGGCACCCTGACCTGGCTGGCCATCACCGGCCTGTTCGGTCTGGCCTTCCTGGCGGTCGAGCTGTATGAGTTCGCGCACCTGATGCACGAAGGCCTGACACCCCAGTCCAGCGCCTTCGGCTCGGCCTTCTTCACCCTGGTGGGCACCCACGGTCTGCACGTGACCTTCGGTCTGATCTGGCTGATCGTGCTGATGATCCAGCTGGGCAAGCATGGCCTGACCCGTGAAAACAACCGCCGCCTGATGTGCCTGTCGATGTTCTGGCACTTCTTGGACGTGGTCTGGATCGGTGTGTTCACCTTTGTGTATTTGATGGGGGTGCTGTAAATGAGCGCGCATGATCTGCATGCTGGTCACGACGACCACCACGGTGAGGAAGAGATTCACGTCACCACCGGCGGCTACGTCACCGGCTTTATCCTGGCGGTCATCCTGACCGTGATCCCCTTCTGGCTGGTCATGGCCAAGGTGATCGACAACCGTGCCACCGCCGCAATGGTGCTGGGCCTGTTTGCCGCCGTGCAGGTGGTGGTCCACATGTACTTCTTCCTGCACATGAACGGCAAGATCCAGGGCGGCTGGACCATGCTGTCCACCATCTTCTCGGTGGTCTTCGTGGCCATCACCCTGGCGGGTACCTTGTGGGTCATGTTCCACATGAACACCAACATGATGCCCAGCCACACCGACCTGCCTCCGGTGGACCAGCCTGCGGTCGCGGCGCCGGCCCCTGCGGCCGTGCAACCCGCGGCAGAACCTGCCGCCGCACACAGTGGCCACAGCAGCAACTGAACATGACGGTTGACACCACGAGGGCGCCCCGGCGCTCTCGCTCCACCTTCGTGAAGGCGGTGCTCGCGCTAGCGGGCATCGCCCTTTTTATTTCCTTCCTCAGCCTGGGCACCTGGCAGGTGCAGCGCCGCGCCTGGAAGCTGGACCTGATCGAGCGGGTCAACACCCGCGTGCACAGCGCGCCCGTGCCGGTGCCGGCCGCGGCGGCCTGGCCGCAGGTGCAGCCGCCCACGCACGAATACCTGCCCGTGCAGGCCCAGGGCCAGTGGATGGAAGGGCGCAGCGTGCTGACCCAGGCTGTGACCGAGCTGGGCGCCGGCTTCTGGCTGCTGACGCCGCTGCAGCAGGCCGATGGCAGCCAGCTGCTGGTGAACCGCGGCTTTGTGCCTGCGGAGCAGCGCAAGGACTTCGCTGACCGGATGGCCGCCGCACCGAAGGAGGCTGCGGGCGCGACCGTGACGGTGGAAGGCCTGCTGCGCTTTTCCGAGCCCAAGGGCGGCTTCATGCGGGACAACGTGCCTGCGGAAGACCGCTGGCATTCGCGCGATGTGCAGGCGATCGCCCAGGCCAAGGGCCTGCAGCAGGTGGCGCCGTTCTTTGTCGACCAGGGCCTGCCTGGCGCCGCCGTGGCGGCCACCTGGCCACGGCCGGGGCTGACGGTGATCCAGTTCACCAACACCCATGCGGTCTATGCCCTGACCTGGTACGGCCTGGCCCTGATGGTGGTCGGCGCGGCCTGGCTGGTGGTGCGCCACGAGCGGCGCAAGCGGTCGTCCTGAGCGGGACGGTCGGCACCGACCCGGATCCTTACTACGGGAGCCCGGCTCCCTGTCTCCTCCAAGGCCGCGTATGCGGTCTTTGTTTTTTGCATAGCAGCCTGCGCAGGCTGGACGGGCGCTGCAGGCCTTTTTGGCTGAAATGTGGGCGGTGTGACGCTATCGATGGAGTGCCTAGTGTGGAAATAAGCCGCGGCGCGGGTGCCAGGCCGCTGCCTCCATCACAAGGCCGCGATGGCGGCCTTGGGAGATCTGGGCGGGTGGTGTGCTGCGAGCAGCGCAGACGGCCGTCCTGAGCGGGGCGGTCTGCACCGACCCGGATCCTTCCGTCGGGAGTCCGGTTTCCACGCGCTCCCAGGCCGCGCATGCGGCCCTTGTTTTGCATAGCAACCTACGCAGGTTGGGTGCGCGTTGCAGGCCTTTTGGTTCGAAATCTAGGCGGCCTTGCTCGGTCGAGCGAGCGCCTCGTCTGGAGGTGTGCGTGACGCGGGAGAGAGGCTGGCGCCCCAGAAAAACAAGGCCGCGATGGCGGCCTTGGGGGATGCGGGGGGTGAACGCAGCCCGCGTGGAGGCTGGACAGGCGCTGGAGCGTCGTTGACGGGGCGCTCAGGTCACCAGGTAGTGGTCGATCAGCAGGGCGGCAAACACGCCGCTCAGGTGGATCAGCGAGAAGCGGAAGGTCTTGCGCGCCAGGGCGTCCGAATAGTGCATCCACAGGCGCAGTGCATACCAGCTGAAGCCCAGGCACAGCGCCGAGGCCACGGTGAAGTACAGCCAGCCGCTCATGCCGAAGATCACCGGCAGCAGGCAGCCGGCAAACAGCACCAGGGTGTACAGCAGGATCTGCAGCTGTGTGTACTTGGCGCCGTGCGTCACGGGCAGCATGGGCAGGCCGGACTTGCGGTAGTCGTCCACGCGGTACAGGGCCAGGGCCCAGAAGTGCGGGGGCGTCCACAGGAAGATGATGAGGAACAGGATCAGCGCCTCGGGGCTGACCTGGCCGGTCATGGCCGCCCAGCCCAGCACGGGGGGCATGGCGCCCGAGGCGCCGCCGATGACGATGTTCTGCGGCGTGGCGGGCTTGAGCACCACGGTGTAGATCACGGCATAGCCGATGAAGGTGGCCAGGGTCAGCCACATGGTCAGGGTGTTGGTGAAGGCCAGCAGGATGGCCGCACCGGCCGTGCACAGGATGGCCGAGAAGGCCAGGGCCTGCTGGGGTGTCAGCTCGCCCTTGGCTGTGGGGCGCCAGCTGGTGCGTTTCATGCGCGCATCGATGTGGCGCTCGACCAGGCAGTTGAAGGCCGCTGCCGCCGCCGACACCAGCCAGATGCCCAGGCAGGCCACGGCCATGTCGCCCAGCTGCTGGAAGGTCGGCACGCCGGGGATGGCCAGGACCATGCCGATCAGGGCGCAGAACACGATCAGCTGCACCACGCGGGGCTTGGTCAGCGCGTAAAACTGGCTCCAGCGCGAGCCTTGGGTGTCACTCAAAGTCTGTGCAGTCATGCCACAACTCTCCGTGCGCCGTGGGGCGCCTGTGTATCGTCTTGCAGCGCGGGTGCGCTGTGGGTGCGGGTGGCGGCCAGGGCCCAGGTCATCACCGTGACCAGGGCGGCCGCGCCGCCGGTGTGCAGCACGGCGGCCACCAGGGGCCAGTCCAGCACCACGTTGGACAGGCCCGTCAGAAATTGCAGGCCGATCAGGCCCAGCAGCCAGCGGCCCTGGCCGGCCAGGGCCGGCTGCCTGCGCATCGCCAGGCCCACGGCGACCACGGCCGCGATCACCCCATAGGCTGCCAGACGGTGGACGTAGTGGATGGCGGTCAGCGCCGCGAAACTGATGTGGCTGCCGTCGGACAGCAGGCCCAGCGGGCGCCAGATCTCGAACGCCTGGGCAAAGTCCATCGCCGGCCACCATTGGCCGTTGCAGTCCGGGAAGGTGGAGCAGGCCAGCACGGCGTAGTTGGTGCTGACCCAGCCGCCCAGGGCCACCTGGGCGAACAGCAGCGCCAGACAGGCCCACAGCGCCGCGCGCAGCGTGCCGGGAATGGGGGCGGGGGGCTGGCGCAGCACGGCCTGCTGGTGGCCCACGGCCTGCACGCACAGCAGCACCAGCAGCAGCAGGCCGCCCAGCAGGTGCAGGGTGACGATGGCCGGGAACAGCTTCATGGTCACCGTCAGCGCACCGAAGGCGCCCTGGATCAGCACCCAGACCAGCGTGGCCGTGGCCCACCAGGGGTGGCGCGGGCCGTGCAGCGGGGTCTTGCGGTGCTCGCGCCAGGCCAGCAGCACCAGGGCGATGATGAGCACGCCCACGGTGGTGGCCAGGTAGCGGTGGATCATCTCGATCCAGGCCTTGCTGAAGGTCACCGGCCCGGTGGGCATGGCGGCCTGGGCGGCGGTGATCTCGGCGTGTGCGCCCAGGGGGCTGGTGTTGCCGTAGCAGCCCGGCCAGTCGGGACAGCCCAGGCCGGAATCGGTCAGCCGCGTGAAGGCGCCGAACAACACCAGATCAAAAGTGAGAAACAGGGTCAGCAGGCCCAGGGCCTGCAGGCGGCGGGCAGGGCCGGCGCCGCGGTTGCGGTGCCAGACCCACAGCAGCGGGGCCAGGGCGATGACGGCACCCAGGGCCATCAGTTCAAGCAGCGGCGCTAAATCGTAAAGAGGCTGTTCGCCCATCAGCACTCCTCAACAAGCATTGGCTGAAACATGTCCGACGAAGATTTGGCACAGACCCGCATCCACAGGGCGGGCAGACGGCGCATTGCCGTGGGGCCAGGGGCCCAGGCCGTGTCGCCAGGGCGGGGCCGGGGGCGATCGGTCTGCCAGCATGGGGCACAGATTTGCATGCCCCCCGGGGGTACGCCAATCCGGCAAAACCTTGATCTGGCGCAGATTCTATATTTCAGCCCTGTGCTCTGCAGGGCAAACCCGCAAAGCCGCCCCTGTGGCATGAGGGCATAGCACGGAAAGGTGAGCGCATAGCGCTGGCTGTATCGGCGTTTCGATGGTCAATGACTGCGAAATGCCGATTCAGCGTGCGCAGCCTGCTCCTGTTATTGCGGTGCCTGTGCGGCCGCCAGCGTCTGGGCCAGCAAGGCGGGCAGGTCGGCCATGTGGTCGAACACTCGCACGGCACCGGCGGCCCGCAACGCCTCGGGCGTGGTGTGGGCGTTTACCCGGGGGCAGTAGCCCCAGACCGTGGCGCCGGCGCGCACGCCCGCCGTCAGGCCGGGTACGGAATCCTCGATCACCAGGCAGCGCTCGGGGGGCACGCCCACGGCGGCGGCGGCGGCCAGGTAGACATCGGGCCAGGGCTTGGTGCGCGGCAGGTCGTGGCCGCTGAAGACGTGGCCGCCGAAGTAGGGCAGCAGGCCCACCTTGTCGAGTTGCATCAGCACCTTGGGCTTGTCCGCGCCGCTGGCCACGGCGATGCGGCCCTGCAGCTGGGTGTGCACGCCGCGCACGGCGTCCACGGCGCCGTCGATGGCCACCAGTTCGGCGCGCAGGCGCTGGTTGCGGCGTTCATAGAACGCGGCCATCCAGGCGTCGGTCAGGGGGTTGCCGGTTTCGGCCTCGATGCGGGCGGTCTCGCTGCGCACCGTCTTGCCGATGAAGATGCGCATGCAGTCGTCCTCGGACAGCGTCCAGCCCGATTCGTTGAGCATGGCGTGCAGCACGCGGTTGGTGATGAGTTCGCTGTCGACCAGGACGCCGTCGCAGTCGAACAAGATGGCTTCAAAAGACATAGCAGTCAGCGCAGGCAGCACCTGCGTGCAAAGGGTAAAAGGCTGGAATCTGCATCAGAACTGGTCGCCGTCCACATAGAACCAGCGGCCGTCTTCGCAGACGAAGCGGCTGCGTTCGTGCAGCCGCACGGCCCGCCCGCCGACGCGAAAGCGCGCGACAAACTCGACCTCGGCCGTGGCCGCACCGGTGGCTTGGAAGGCCTTGACCTGCAGGCCCAGCCATTTGGCGCCAGCCTCGAAGTCCAGCGTCGCCGGGCGCTGGCTGGGGTGCCAGGTGGCCAGCAGGTAGGGCGCGTTTTCGGTCACGAAGGCGCTGTAGCGCGAACGCATCAGGTGCTCGGCATCGGGGGCTGGGGCCGTGTCGAAATGCTCCACAAAGCGGGCGCAGCAATCGACATAGGCCACGGGCAGGCCTTGGGCGGTGGTGCGTCCGCAGGGGCACGCGGCGTGGGGCGACAGGGGCATGGGCAACGGCGAGGGTTCGGGCAGGTGCCGCACGGGCGGCAAGGCCGTGATTTTCGGCCAAAAACCCCGCGTGCGCAGGACATGGTTTGTCTGACGTTGACGTGCACGTCAATAATGCAGGCCATGAGCAAGACCACCCAGGCCCCTGTGGCCTATTCCATCAGCGATCTGGCGCAGGAGTTCGACCTGACCACCCGCGCCATCCGCTTCTACGAAGACATGGGGCTGTTGCAGCCCACGCGCCAGGGTTCGGGCGGGCGCACCCGCGTCTACAGCCCACGCGACCGCACGCGCCTGCGCCTGATCCTGCGCGGCAAGCGCCTGGGGCTGTCGCTGGTGGAGGCCAAGGAAATCATCGATCTGTATGACAGTCCGCGCGACACCCATGTGCAACTGGAGCGCTTTCTGGAGGTGTTGGGCAACCACCGCCGCCAGCTGGAGGCGCGCATGGAAGACCTGCAGGCCACGCTGGACGAGGTTTGCGCACAGGAAAAAGAGGCCAAGTCGCTGTTGCGCAAGCTGCCCAAGGCAAAGGCGTCATAATTGACGTTAACGTAAAAGGAATGGAAAATTCCGCACAGCCAAGGAGACAACATGGCCCAGACCGACAGCCTGCAGCGTGTGCGGGACAGCTTTGCACTGCAGGGCGCTATGAGCACGCTGGGAGCGCAACTCACCCACCTGGCGCCGGGCGCGGTGCACATCAGCTTTGACTGGGCCCCGGGCCTGACGCAGCAGCACGGCTTCATCCACGCCGGCATGCTGTCGGCGGCGCTGGATTCCGCCTGCGGCTATGCCGGCTTCAGCCTGATGCCGGAAGACGCCGGGGTGCTGACCATCGAATTCAAGATCAACCTGCTGGCCCCCGCCAAGGGGCAGCGCTTTCGCTGCGAAGGCCGGGTGCTCAAGCCCGGGCGCACCATCGTCCTGGCCGAAGGACGGGCCTTCGCGATCGACGGCGGTCAGGAAAAACTCTGCGCCACCATGCACTGCACGCTGATGGCGGTGCAGGGGCGCCAAGGGATTGCGGGCAAATAGGCGGCGCCGATCGCCAGACCCGGCACAGACACCGATACACACAAGGAGACACCACCATGAGCCAACTGCCAGGACTGAACTTCCAGCTGGGTGAAGACATTGATGCGCTGCGCGACGCGGTGCGCGAGTTCGCGCAGACCGAGATCGCCCCGCGCGCCGCCGAGATCGACCGCAGCGACCAGTTCCCCATGGACCTGTGGCGCAAGTTTGGCGAGCTGGGCGTGCTGGGCATCACCGTGCCCGAGCAGTACGGCGGTGCCGACATGGGCTATCTGGCGCACATGGTGGCCATGGAGGAAATCTCGCGCGCCAGCGCCTCGGTGGGCCTGTCGTATGGCGCGCACAGCAACCTGTGCGTGAACCAGATCAACCGCAACGGCAACCCCGCGCAAAAGGCCAAGTACCTGCCCAAGCTGATCAGCGGCGAGCACGTGGGCGCGCTGGCCATGAGCGAGCCCGGTGCTGGCTCCGACGTGATCAGCATGAAGCTCAAGGCCGAGGACAAGGGCGGCTACTACCTGCTCAACGGCAACAAGATGTGGATCACCAACGGCCCCGACGCCGACACCCTGGTGGTCTATGCCAAGAGCGAACCCGAGCTGGGCGCGCGCGGCGTGACGGCGTTCTTGATCGAGAAGGGCATGCCCGGCTTCTCCATCGCACAGAAGCTGGACAAGCTGGGCATGCGCGGCAGCCACACCGGCGAGCTGGTGTTCCAGAACGTGGAAGTGCCCGCCGAGAACGTGTTGGGCCAGGTCAATGGCGGTGCCAAGGTGCTGATGAGCGGCCTGGACTACGAGCGCGCCGTGCTGACCGGTGGCCCGCTGGGCATCATGCAGAGCGTGATGGACAACGTCGTGCCCTACATCCACGACCGCAAACAGTTCGGCCAGAGCATTGGCGAGTTCCAGCTCATCCAGGGCAAGGTGGCCGACATGTACACCGTGCTGCAGGCTGGCCGCTCCTTCGCCTACACCGTGGCCAAGAACCTGGACATGCTGGGCACCGACCACGTGCGCCAGGTGCGCAAGGACTGCGCCAGCGTGATCCTGTGGTGCGCTGAGAAGGCCACCTGGATGGCCGGCGAAGGCGTGCAAATCTATGGTGGCAATGGGTATATCAACGAGTACCCGCTGGGCCGTCTGTGGCGGGATGCGAAACTCTACGAAATTGGCGCCGGCACCAGCGAAATCCGCCGCATGCTGATCGGCCGCGAACTGTTCGCGGAGACCTGCTGACGGAACGGATGGCGCGCCTGCGCATGTTTCACGCAACCTAGAAAAGGAAGGCCACATGACCACTACCTCCATCGATGACCTGTTTGTGCACAACAAGGAATGGGCTGCCCAGATGGAGCGCGACCGCCCCGGGTTCTTCACCGGACTGATGTCGCAGCAAAAACCCAAGTACATGTGGATTGGTTGCTCGGACAGCCGCGTGCCTGCCAACCAGATTACCGGGCTGGAGCCGGGTGAAGTCTTTGTGCACCGCAACGTGGCCAACGTGGTGGTGCCCAGCGACCTGAACTGCCTGTCCACCATCCAGTACTCGGTCGACCACCTCAAGGTCGAGCACCTGATGGTCGTGGGCCACTATGGCTGTGGCGGCGTGCTGGCGGCACTGGAAGGCATCCGCCTGGGCCTGGCCGACAACTGGACCCGCCATGTGCGCGACGTGCGCGACAAGCACTATGACCTGATCAAGGCCACGCCCGTGCAGTACCGCCACGACGTGCTGTGCGAGCTGAACGCCATCGAGCAGGTGATGAACGTGGCGCAGAGCACCGTGATGCAGGACGCCTGGGCCCGCGGCCAGAGCGTGTCGCTGCACGGCTGGTGCTACAGCCTGAAGAACGGCCACATCACCAACCTGGAGATGACCGTCCCCGGCGTCGGTGGCCTGCATGAAATCCACCAGCGCGCTGTGCAGCTGGTGGCCGAGCGCCAGCGTGACTGAACGGCGGGCAAGTGGCCGGCCCCGGGCCCTGCGCCTGGGGCGTATTGGCGTGCGTTGAGCCATGTTTCCCCAGCAGCTGGACGCTCCCCAGGCCTTTGGCATCGCCCAGGCGATGATGGATGGCTTTGACCGCCATTACCGCCTGTTTCGGGCTGAATCGGCCCGCGCCAAGCGCCGTTTCGAACAGGCCGACTGGAGCGGCCAGCAGACCGCGCAACGCGAGCGCATCGCGTTCTACGATCTGCGCGTTACCGAGTGCGTGCAGCGGCTGGAGACCGAGTTCCACGCCGGCCTGCTGCCCATGCCGGTGTGGCAGCAGGTCAAGCTGCACTACATCGGCCTGATGGTGGAGCACCTGCAGCCGGAGCTGGCGGAGACCTTCTTCAACTCCGTCACCACCAAGATCCTGCACCGCACCCACTTCCACAACGATTTCATCTTCGTGCGGCCGGCCGTCAGCACCGAGTACCTGGAGAGCCGGGACCCGGACGATGCGCCCACGTACCGTGCCTATTACCCCGGATTGCTGGACGCCTTGCCGCAGGCACTGCAGGCCCTGGTGCAGCAGCTGCAGCTGCAAGCCCCGTTCGAGGATCTTGCCCGCGACATCGCCGTGCTGGCCGCTCGCATGCGCGAGCGCTTGGCGGGCCTGACACTGCGGGCCAACTTCCAGATCCAGGTGCTGTCCAGCCTGTTCTACCGCAACAAGGGCGCCTACCTGGTGGGCAAGATCATCACCGGCTACACCGAGCTGCCGCTGGCCATTCCCATCGTGCACGGCGCCCAGGGCCAACTGGTGCTGCACGCGGCCTTGTTCGGCGAGGATGACCTGCACGGGCTGTTCAGCTTTGCGCGGGCCTACTTCATGGTCGACATGGCCGTGCCCAGCGCCTACGTGCAGTTTCTGCACGGCCTGATGCCGCGCAAGCCGCGTGGCGAAATCTATAGCGCCCTGGGCTTGGCCAAACAGGGCAAGACCCTGTTTTACCGGGAATTCTTGCACCACCTCAAGCATTCCAGCGACCAGTTCCGCATCGCGCCGGGCATCAAGGGCCTGGTGATGCTGGTGTTCGACCTGCCCAGTTTTCCCTACGTGTTCAAGCTGATCCGCGACCGCTTCCCGGCGCCCAAGGAGACCACGCGCGCCCAGGTCAAGGCCAAGTACCAGCTGGTCAAGCAGCACGACCGGGTGGGCCGCATGGCCGACACCATGGAGTACAGCCTGGTGGCCTTCCCGCGCGAGCGCTTCAGCGATGCCCTGCTGGCCGAGCTGCTGGCCCATGCGCCCGAGCAGATCGAGGTCAGTGACCGCGATGGCGACGGGCAGCAGGAAGTCATCATCCGCCACCTATACATCGAGCGCCGGCTGGTGCCGCTGAACCTGTACCTGCAGGAGTGCTTCGATGCCGGGCTGGAGCAGCCCCGTGCGCGCGCCAACATGGAGCGCTGCGTGATCGAGTACGGCAATGCCATCAAGGACCTGGTGGCGGCCAACATCTTTCCGGGCGACATGCTGTGGAAGAACTTCGGCGTCACCCGCGGCGGCAAGGTGGTGTTCTATGACTACGACGAGATCGAATACCTGACGGACTGCCACTTCAGGGCCATCCCCCCGGCACGCACCGAAGAGGAAGAGATGAGCGGGGAGATCTGGTGGCGGGTTGGCCCGCACGATGTGTTCCCCGAGACCTTCGGCCCGTTCCTGCTGGGCCATCCCGCCGTGCGCGAGGTCTTCCTGCAGCACCACGCCGACCTGCTGGAGCCCGCCTTCTGGCAGGCGCACCAGGCGCGCATCCAGCAGGGCCACATGCACGACGTTTTCCCGTACGACCCCAGCCGCCAGCTGCATGCGCCGGCGCTGACTTCGTGAACCTTTGGCTTGCCAACTGACATCAACAAGGAGACTTCCATGCCACAACACCAAGACCCCGTCGTCATCGTCAGCGCTGCGCGCACCCCCATGGGCGCGTTCCAGGGCGATTTTTCCGATCTGGCTGCCCACGACCTGGGCGGTGCGGCCATTGCGGCCGCCGTGGCCCGCGCCGGCATCCAGCCCGAACAGGTCGAAGAAGTGCTGTTCGGCAACTGCCTGATGGCCGGCCAGGGCCAGGCCCCGGCACGCCAGGCCGGCTTCAAGGGCGGCCTGCCGCAAAGCACCGGCGCCGTGACGCTTTCCAAGATGTGCGGCGCCGGCATGGAAGCCACCATCCTGGCCCACGACCAGCTGATTGCCGGCAGCCGTGACGTGATGATCGCCGGGGGCATGGAGAGCATGACCAACGCGCCCTACCTGCTGAAGAAGGGCCGTGCTGGCTACCGCATGGGCCACGACAAGGTCTATGACCACATGATGCTGGACGGCCTGGAGGATGCCTACGAAGCCGGCCGCTCCATGGGCACCTTTGGCGAGGACTGTGCCGCCAAGTACCAGTTCACGCGCGAAGCGCAGGACGCGTTTGCGATTGCCAGCGTGCAGCGCGCGCAGCAAGCCGCCCAAAGCGGTGCCTTCGATGCCGAGATCACCCCCGTCACCGTCAAGACCCGCAAGGGCGATGTGACCATCAGCGTGGACGAAGGCCCGGCCAAGGCCAAGCTGGACAAGATCGGCAGCCTCAAGCCCGCGTTCAAGAAGGACGGCACCATCACCGCCGCCTCCAGCTCCAGCATCAACGACGGCGCCGCCGCCATGGTGCTGATGCGCGAATCCACGGCCAAGCAACTGGGCTGCAAGCCGGTGGCGCGCATCGTGGCGCATGCCACGCACGCCCAGGCGCCCGAGTGGTTCACCACGGCCCCCGTGGGAGCCACCGAGAAGGCGCTGAAGAAGGCCGGCTGGAAGGTCGAGGATGTGGACCTGTGGGAAATCAACGAAGCCTTTGCCGTGGTGCCCATGGCGCTGATGGCCGAAATGAAGGTGCCCCACGACAAGGTCAACGTGCACGGCGGCGCCTGCGCCCTGGGCCACCCGATTGGCGCCAGCGGCGCGCGCATCCTGGTGACGCTGATCCACGCTCTGGAGCGCCATGGCAAGCAGCGCGGCCTGGCCACGCTGTGCATTGGCGGTGGCGAAGGCACGGCCATGGCCATTGAACTGGTCTGAGCGACCGCGGCGGCGCCGTCCTCCGGCGCTGCTGGGCACAGGGCCGCAGGGCTTGGCTTACAGTCGGTCCATGTGCCACCGGCCGCGCGCCCGCCTTGCGGGGTGCGCGCGGCCTTTTCCAGGATTTTCCGTATGCATGCAGAACTGCCCGAAGACGACCAGCCCCCCGCGCCCTTGAGCGCCGCGCAGGCGACCGCCTTCTGGAATGATTTTTCCGGCCAGTTGACGGCCCTGGCCGCGCTGGACGGGCGGGCCTTTGTCGAGGCAGCCAACGCGCTGCTGCAGCGCCATGCCCCCGGCCTGTCGTTGGAGCTGGAAGGCACGCCCGGCCAGGACGGCGCCCGCCTGGTGGTCACGGCCCACGGCAACATCGAACACTTTGAGGCGGCGCAGGCCGTGGTGCGCCAGGCCCCGCCGCTGGCGGGCTATGCCGTGCAGGCCTTCCGCAGCCGCGCCGCCGGCAGCAACTTCGCCATGCGCCTGCAGGATTTTGAGCTGTCCTGTGACGATGTGCTGGTGGCCCACTATGACGCGGGCGGCATCATCGGGCTGGCGCTGTCGTTCGCCCAGGCCGTGCCGCCGCAGCTGCAGGAGCAGGCCCGGCACATGGCCTTCATCCTGCTGGACCATGCCCTGGGCGAATGGGATTTCGCCGTGCGTGTGGGGCCGGTGGAATTTGTGGACGCGCAGGCCGATACAGTCCCGCTGTCGCAGTTCCCCGCCGTGTTCGATGCCTTCCAGCGCGAGGTCCTGGGACGCACCTATGACTTTCCGCAGGAGGAGCAGGACCGCTGGATCTCACTGGAAGTCCGCCCCCGCGATGCCGACGAGGACGATGCCCCCGATCTGCTGACCTTCCACGACAGCGCCCATGCGTTGGCCACGCGGGCCGACCTGTGCTATTTGCTGACGCTGCGGTTCCCGATGGACAGCCAGGAGAGCCTGGACTGCGCGCGGGCGGCCCAAGACGCGCTGGATGCGCAGCTGCTGGCCCAGCAGCGCGGCGTCCAGGCCTTCACGCGCATGGAGGGCATGCAGTCCCGCGTGGCGGCCTTCTATGTGGACGACCCGGACGTCGCCGCCGCCTTGGCCCGCCAGCTGGCGGCCGAGCACGCCCCGGGTCTGGACGCCGCACTGGCGCTGGAGTACGACCCCTCCTGGCGCGAGTACCTGGGCATGTACAGCGCCATCCACCGCCACGACCGGCGCGCGGCCGAGGAGGTCGCATGATCACCGGCGAAGACCAGTTGCGCCAGTTGTACGCCATGCCGGCCGAGCGGGCCCTGCGCAAGCAGCAGGCTGCGCTGGATGCGCATTGCCAGCGCTTCATCGCGCTGTCGCCGTTGTGCGTGCTGGCCACCGGCGGCGGTGCCGGGGCGCTGATGGACGCGTCGCCCCGCGGCGGCGCGCCGGGCTTTGTGCACGTGCACGATGCCCAGACCCTGTGGATCCCCGATGCCGGTGGCAACAACCGGCTGGACAGCCTGAGCAACCTGCTGCACGACCCGCGCATTGGCCTGCTGTTCATGGTGCCCGGGGTGAACGAAACCCTGCGCATCAATGGTACGGCCCGGCTGCGCGATGAGCCGGCCTGGACCGGGCACTTTGCCGGCGCGCACTTCACCCCCAAGCTGGTGATCGAGGTACAGGTGCGCGAAGCCTATCTGCACTGCGCAAAGGCGCTGATGCGCTCGCGCCTGTGGCAGGCTGAGGCGCAGGTGGAACGCTCGGTCCTGCCCAGCATGAACCAGATGATCCACGCGCAGATCGGGCTGGACACCCCGCCGGAAAGCCAGGCGGCGATGGAGCAGCGCTACCAGCAGCAGATTGCGGCGGAGCGCGCGCAGGATTGAACCAGTTCCGCCGTGTGCGGCCGTGAACTGAGCAAAAGGGAGTGGTATGGCAGTGATTTTGGTGATGGGGGCTTCGCGCGGCATTGGCCGCGGTCTGGTGCGGGCCTGTGTGGCGCGCGGCGACCGCGTGATCGCCACCGTGCGCCAACGTGCGGATGGGGTGGCCCTGCGGGCCGAAGGCGCCGAGGTGCTGGTGGTGGATGTGGCCGATCCCGCCAGCGTCAGCGGCCTGGCCTGGCAGTTGGACGGCCAGGAGATCGACTGCGCCTGGTATGTGGCCGGGGTGTGGGATGCCGGCACGGCGGCCCACCCGCCCACCCAGGAGCAGTTTGACCGCGTCATGCACACCAATGTGCTGGGCGCCATGCAGGTGCTGCCCCAGGTCATGCCCGGCGTGGAGGCCGCTGGCGGCACCATGGTCTGCATCAGCAGCGAGATGTCGCGCCTGTCGCTGGCCGACGCGGATGCCTGGCTGTACCGCGTTAGCAAGGCGGCGGTGAACATGGTGGTGGCCAGCGCCCAGCCGCAGTGGCCCGGTGCCACCGTGATCGCGATGGACGCGGGCTGGGTGCAGACCGAGATGGGCGGCGCCGCCGCACCGATCACGGTCGAGACCAGCGTGCAGGGCATGCTGGACACGGTCGACCAGCTGACCCTGGAGGACCGGGGCGGCCTGCTGCGCTACAACGGCGAACGCTGCAAGGGCTGAAAAAGCATAGCTGGCAGCGCAGGATAGACAAGCACTTCAAATACTTTTTGTATTGAAACCAAGCAAGCACCTGCGCTGGCAGCTCTTATTGATATAAAACCAAGGAGACACCTTCCATGCTGCTGACCGAAGACCAGCAAATGATCCGCGAGGCCCTGCGCAGCTTTGTGCAGGAGCAGATCACCCCCCACGCCGCGCGCTGGGACAAGGAACACCATTTCCCCCAGGACGTGCACCGCGGCCTGGCGGCGCTGGGCTGCTACGGCATCTGCGTGCCCGAGTCGTACGGCGGTGCCGGCCTGGACTATGTGAGCCTGGCCGTGGTGCTGGAAGAGATTGCCGCCGGCGATGGCGGCACCAGCACCGTGATCAGCGTGACCAACTGCCCGGTCAACGCCATCCTGATGCGCTATGGCAGCGAGGCGCAAAAGCAGCAATGGCTCAAGCCGCTGGCGCAGGGCGACATGCTGGGTGCCTTCTGCCTGACGGAGCCGCATGTCGGCTCGGACGCCTCGGCGCTGCGCACCACGGCCACCCGCGATGGTGGCGATTACGTCATCCAGGGCGTCAAGCAGTTCATCACCAGCGGCAAGAACGGTGACGTGGCCATCGTGATCGCCGTGACCGACAAGGCCGCGGGCAAGAAGGGCATGAGCGCCTTCCTGGTGCCCACCCACACCCCCGGCTATGTGGTGGCGCGGCTGGAGGACAAGCTGGGCCAGCACAGCAGCGACACGGCGCAGATCAATTTTGACCAGTGCCGCATCCCCGCCACCAACCTGATCGGCGCCGAAGGCGAGGGCTACAAGATCGCGCTGAGCGCGTTGGAAGGCGGGCGCATCGGCATCGCCGCCCAAAGCGTGGGCATGGCGCGCGCCGCCTTCGAGTGCGCGCTGCAGTACGCCAAGGAGCGCGAGAGCTTTGGCCAGCCCATCTTCAACCACCAGGCCGTGGGATTCCGGCTGGCCGACTGCGCCACGCAGATTGAGGCCGCGCGCCAGCTGATCTGGCATGCGGCCAGCCTGCGCGATGCCGGCCTGCCCTGCCTGAAGGAGGCGGCCATGGCCAAGCTGTTTGCCAGCGAGATGGCCGAGCGCGTGTGCAGCGCCGCCATCCAGACCCTGGGCGGCTACGGCGTGGTCAGCGACTTTCCGGTCGAGCGCATCTACCGCGATGTGCGCGTGTGCCAGATCTACGAAGGCACCAGCGATGTGCAGAAGATCCTGATCCAGCGCGCGCTGGCCTGATGAGCGTCGGGTGGGGCTCCGTCCTGGGCGCTGCACGGCCAGGGGTGCTCACCGCCGTTCAGACGTCTTGCACCGGCGGGCGGGTGCTGCGGCGCGCACGCGGCTGGGCCCGTGGCAGCTCCATCCCCAGGTCGCTCAGGCGCTGCTTGATGAACAGGGCCGGCACGGCGAACACATGTTCCAGCTCGGCCATGCTGCGCGCCTGCATCTGCTCGACGGCGTAGCGCAGCGCCGGCTCGGGCATCAGCAGGCGCAGGGCGAAGTCGTTGGCTTCCAGGTTGTGGGGCACACCGAAATCCAGCCGGAAATCCTCGGACAGGTGCAGCTCGCGCTGCATGCCGGGGCGCAGGTGGTGCAGGGCCACGTGCGCCAGGGCGTGTGCCACCACATAGCGCTGGTGCAGGTGGGGCAACTGGCGTGACAGCTGCAGCTGGGCCTGGTTGCCCGCGGTGATGGACAGGCGGGCACTGCAGGGCACGCTGTCTTCCAGCGACAGGCGCACACCCATGCTTTTGACGATGTGCGCAATGTTGACCGGGACCGTCTGGTCCCAGTGCAGCTTGAGGATGCCTTCAGCCAAGAGTGCCATGGGCTGCATTATCGCTATCGGCGCCGGCGGGGGGCGCTGTCTGCCCCCATGCGCTGGCGGTGGTGCTCAGGGCGTGGCCACCGCCGGCTGGCCCGTGCGCATCTGCCGGGTGACGGGATCGATCTGGGCCGAGGGGATCTGGTAGTGCTGCGCACCGAACAGGTCGATGCCGCACTCCAGGTTTTCAATCCAGCAGTAAAAGTCTTCGATCGCCCGCTTGCCGATGATGGGGGCGCCGTGCTGGGGCACCAGCATCTGCACGTCCAGCTGGCGGGCCATCTGGGCCCACAGGCGCAGGATCTTGTTGGACACCATGTAGCGGCGGTGGAAGGCTTCCATGCGCGGGATGTGGCTGGGCATGTGAACCACGGGCTTGCGCGCCTCGGCCCCGGTGGTCATGGACACCGCCAGGTCGCCGGTGAAGAGGATGCGGCTGATCGGGTCGTAGAAGTGGAAGTTGCCCTCGGAGTGCATGAAGTGCGCCGGCAGCAGCAGCAGTTCGGTGCGCCCCAGCGGCAGGCGGCCGCCGCTGTCCGGCACCCCGATCACGCGGTCTTCGGTCTTGCCCACTTTGGTGAAGTGCGGCGCGAAGCGTTCCCAGACGCGCGAGATGACCAGAGAGGCCTTGGTGCTGCTCATCCAGCGGTCCAGCGATGCGATGATGTCCGGGTCGGCGTGGGAGGCGATGACGTAAGAGAGCTTTTGCGGCGCAAAGTGCCGTGTCATGCCCATGAACAGCTCGTTGAAGGCCAGGTTGCCGCCGGGGTCGATGATGGCGCCGGTGCCATGGTCGACGATCAGGAACTGGTTGCACTGCACGGCCTGCCCATCTTCCTCCATGAGGTCGGTGAACATCAGGCAAGCGTGGGTCTTGTCACGGTAGAGTTCGATGGCCATCTGCAGGGTCAATGCGGAAAAAGGGCCCACTGTAGGAGACGTGGCCCGGCCAGCGCTTGATCAAGCGCAATCCTCCGTATGCTGCGCACCCGGCCGGTGGGCGCAGACCCTCGCCCAGCCGCCGCAGGCTCAGCGGGCCGGCGCAGGTGGCGGGGTGGTGCCCGGCGCAGGGGTGTTCGGCAGAACTGTATCGGGCAGGGAGGCACGCCCATGGGCCGTGGGGTCGGTGGGCAGGTACAAAGGTCCGCGCTGGCCGCAGGCTGCCAAGGCCGCCGTACAAACGGCAAGGGCAATGCACCTGACTAGAATTTGGGGAGCATTCAACATGAGTGGATTGTAATGACCGACCTTGAATATTTAGACAGAGCCGAGCAGTTGCTGCTGGCCGTGGAGCAGTCGTGCGATCGGCTCAACGATGAAACCGACGCGGACATTGATGCCCAGCGCGTGGGGGGGATGGTGACCTTGGTGTTTGCCAACCGCACGCAGATCGTGATCAACCAGCAAAAGCCGTTGCATGAAATCTGGATGGCGGCCAAGGCCGGCGGCTTTCACTACAAGTTCGATGGCCAGCACTGGCAGGACACCAAGGGCGGCGGTGAGTTCTTCGAGAACCTGAGCCGTTTTGCCAGCGCCCAATCGGGACTGACTCTGGCATTCACCGCCAAGACGGTCTGACGGCTGGCGGGCGATCGCCAAGCCGATGAATGAAAAAAGCCCGGTGGGTGACCTCCGGGCTTTTTTGTGGGCGCATCAGTTGCGGAACAGGTCCAGGATGCGGCTGCGCTCTTCTTGCGGGGGCGCCTCCGTGGGCTGATCGGGGTTGAAGTACCCGGGGTTCATGCCCAGCGCGGTCACGCCGGTGCCGCCAGCATATTCCTCGTAGAACCATTCCCCCCCCATGTTCACCACCCCCGGAGGCACGGGGTAGGTGGCAACCGGCACGTCCTTGAGCGCGTGCTGCATGAAGCTGATCCAGATCGGCAGGCTGAGGCCGCCACCGGTTTCGCGTGAACCCAGGTTGCGCGGGGTGTCGTAGCCAATCCATGTGATCGCGGTCAGCGTGGGCTGGAAGCCGGCAAACCAGGCATCGACCGCATCGTTGGTGGTGCCGGTCTTGCCATAGATGTCCGGGCGCTTCAGCGTGGCCTGCGCGCGCGCCGCAGTGCCGGATTTGGCCACGGTCTGCAGCATGCTGTTCATGATGAAGGCATTGCGTGCGTCGATGGCCTGTGGCTGCTCTTCCAGCGGCTTGGGGGTGTAGGCCGACAGCACCTGACCCTTGTGGTCCGTGATTTTGAAGATCAGCCAGGGGTTGATGCGGTAGCCACCATTGGCAAACACCGAGAAGGCGGTGGCCATCTGCATCGGGGTGACCGAGCCGGCGCCCAGGGCCATCGTCAGGTAGGCGGGATGGCGGCTGGCCTCGAACCCGAACCGGGTGACCCATTCCTGGCCGAACTGTGGGGTGGTGAACTCCAGCACGCGAATCGACGGGATGTTGCGCGATTTGGCCAGGGCCGTGCGCAGGGGCATCGGGCCTTCGAATTTGCCATCGTAGTTGCGTGGCTCCCATGGCTGGCCGCCGGTGACGTTGGCGCCGAAGAACATGGGCGCGTCATTCACCAGGGTGGCAGGGCCCACACCCTTCTCCAGGGCCGCCGAGTACAGGAACGGCTTGAAGGACGAGCCGGGCTGGCGCCATGCCTGGGTGACGTGGTTGAACTTGTTTTTCTGGAAGTCAAACCCACCGACCAGCGCGCGGATGGCGCCGGTGCGAGGGTCGACTGCGACAAACGCGCCTTCCACTTCAGGCAGCTGTGTGGCCGACCACTTGCCCTTGCCGGTTTCGATCACCCGGATCACGGCGCCCGGGCGGATCTTGATGTTGGGTGCCGCCTTGTCGCTCAAGCCCGATTCCACGGGCTTCAGTCCGTCCCCGGTGATGACGATCTTCTCGCCGTCAGGGCGTTGCACGGTCATCGACTTGGTCGAGGCTTCCAGCACCACAGCGGCCAGCACATCCCCGTTGTCGGGGTGCTGGGCCAGGGTGTCGTCAATCACATCTTCCAGCGCCTGGGCATCGCTGGGCAAGGCAATGAACTTTTCGGGGCCGCGGTAACGTTGGCGCCGTTCGTAGTCCATGATGCCCTTGCGCAGTGCGGCATAGGCCACTTCCTGCTCGCCAGCGTTGAGGGTGGTGTAGACGTTCAGTCCGCGGGTGTAGGCATCGTCACCGTACTGGGCATAGACCAGCTGGCGGGCCATTTCGGCCACGTAGTCCGCGTTCACGCCCACGTTGTGGTTGGCGTTGCGCAGTTGCAGCGGCTCCTCACGCGCCAGGCGTGCCTGCTCGGGGGTGATGAAGCCGTTCTCTTCCATGCGGTCGATGATGTAGAGCTGCCGAATGCGAGCACGCTTGGGATTGCTGATGGGGTTGTAGGCCGAGGGGGCCTTGGGCAGCCCAGCCAGCATCGCAGCCTCGGCGATCGAGACATCCTTGAGGGGCTTGCCGAAGTAGACCTCGCTGGCCGCCGCAAAACCGTAGGCCCGGTGACCCAGGAAGATCTGGTTCATGTAGATCTCGAGGATCTTCTCCTTGGTCAGCAAGTGCTCCAGCTTGAAGGTCAGCAGGATTTCATAGATCTTGCGCGTGTACGTCTTCTCGGAAGACAGGTATACGTTGCGGGCCACTTGCATGGTGATGGTCGATGCGCCTTGGCTCTTGACCTTGCCCAGGTTGGCCAAGGCCGCACGCAGCATGCCCTTGTAATCCACGCCGCCATGCTCGAAGAAGCGGGTGTCCTCGATCGCAAGGACCGCATCCACCATGACCTTGGGGATATCGTTGATGGGCGTGAGCGTGCGCCGCTCTTCGCCGAACTCTCCCAGCAGAGCGCCTTCGGCCGAGTAAATGCGCAGCGGCAGCTTGGGGCGGTAGTCGGCCAGCTCGGACACGTCCGGCAGGTTGGGATATGCCATCGCCAGGGCTACGGCAATCACCATGGCCAAGGCCAGCGCGCCAGCGACCGCCAGGCCGATCAGCCATAAAAAAGCACGCACCAGCCAGTGCATGCGTGCGTGTGGGGGGGTCTGAGGACGGGATGTGCTCTTATCTCGAGAGTCTGGAGAGGTAGGCATGACGCTCCACTCAAAAGGGGGAGACCATTATAGAAATGGTCAAGATTCAATGCGGTGAAACGGTGACGGTGCCCAGGCAGCTTGCGGTGCCCCTGGCGCGGTGAGCGCCAAAGCGTCTACTTTTGGCAACGATAGCGCAGCCGCCCGCTATGGGGAGGGCTTGGTTGATTTCTATCCTTACTGATAGCATGCCTCGAACTGCTAATTTCTATATCTCAAAATGAAACCGGAAGGGAGGGCCCCTTGATATCTGTAGGTTCTCTATTTAGGCGCCAGCCCTCGCCGCTGATTGGCTTGGACATCAGTGCATCTGCTGTCAAGCTGGTCGAACTGAATCAAGACGGTCAAGGTGAGTGGGTGCTGGAGCGGTGCGCGACAGAGCCCTTGGACGCGGACTGGATCGTGGATGGCAACATCGAAAAATTCGATGAAGTGGCCGACGCGCTGCGGCGCCTGTTGAAGAAAAGCGGGACGCGGGCCAAGAACACGGCTCTTGCGTTACCTTATTCTGCGGTTATTACAAAAAGAATCATTTTGCCGGGCAGCCTCAGCGAGCAGGAGCTGGAGGTGCAGGTCGAGTCCGAGGCCAGCCAATACATTCCTTTCCCGTTGGACGAAGTGAGTCTAGATTTCTGTGTGGTGGGCGCGAACGCGAAGAACCCCAGCGACGTCGATGTGCTGCTCGCGGCCACACGCAAGGAACGGGTGGAAGAGCGCAACAACTTGGCGGTTTTGGTGGGGCTCAATCCGGTGGTGATGGACGTGGAGTCCTATGCCTCGCGTCTGGCGGCGGGGCGCTGGATTGCCAAGCTGCCGAACGCCGGCGCCGGTGAGCTGATTGCCTTGGTGAAGGTTGGCGCCCGTAACGTCAGCCTGCAAATCGTGCGTGACGATGAGGTTCTGCACGATAGCGAGCAGGCATTTGGCGGTGCGCAGTTAACCCAGATGATTGCGCGCCACTACGGGGTGACGGTGGAAGAGGCGGAGCTGAAGAAAAGGACGGGTGACTTGCCGGAGGATTATCCCCAGGCCGTGCTGCAGTCTTTTGTTGGCAGTCTGGCCCAGGATATCGGGCGCGCCCTGCAGTTCTTCTATACCAGCACGCCCTATCACAGCGTGCAGCATGTGGTGCTGTTTGGCGGCTCAGCAGGGGTGGCAGGTTTGGCCGAGGCGGTACAGGCGCAAACCGGCGTGCAGGCCCATGTGCTGAACCCCTTCGAGGGCATGAAGCTGTCGACGGGCGTGCTGCAGTCACGACTGAAGCAGGATGCCTCCATGTACCTCACGGCTTGCGGCTTGGCGATGCGGAGGTTCCTGTCGTGATCTTGATCAATCTATTGCCCCACAGAGAGGCTGCGCGCAAGCGCCGCAAAGAGGCGTTTCAGGTCACCATGTTCTTGGCCGTGGTCGTGGGTCTGTTGGTGGCGGCCCTGGTCTATTGGTGGTTCCAATCGCGGATTGAAAACCAGCAAGATCGCAACGCCTACCTGAGCTCGCAAATTGCCGTGCTGGACAAGCAGATCAAGGAAATTGCGGGCTTGGAAGGGGAAATCAATGCGCTGCGCGAGCGGCAGAAAGCGGTGGAGGCCTTGCAGGCCAACCGCAATTTGCCTGTGCATCTGCTGAATGAGCTGGTGCGCCAGCTCCCGGAAGGCGTGTACATCAGCTCGATCAAGCAAAACGGTCTGCAGGTCGAGATGAAGGGGGTTGCGCAATCCAACGAGCGTGTCTCGGAAGTGTTGCGCAATTTGTCTGGCAATACCGCCTGGTTTGCCAAACCTGATCTCAAAGAGATCGTGGCATCGACAGTGGCGTTGTCCCCGAAGGACCAACGCAAGGTGGTCAACTTCAATTTGAGCTTTTTGCTGGTGCTGCCTGTTGACGCAGAGTCTGGTGCAGCGGCTGTTGCGACTGGCGGGGCAAAACCATGAAATCCTCCAAAGTGCAGTTGAAGCTGGATGTCGCAGGGTATCTGGCCGATGCCAAGGCACAGTTCCAGGACCTGGATCCCAAGGACCCCTCACTGTGGCCCATCTTGCCCCGGGTACTGCTGTGCATCGCCATCACGTTGTTCACGGCGGGGGCAGCATGGTATTTCTACCTGAGCGACTTGGAAGTCGATTTGCAAAGCGAGCGCGATAAAGAGACCAGCTTGCGCGCAGACTACAGCAAGAAACTGCTCAAGGCAGTCAGCCTGGATGGCTTGAAGCAGCAGCGCGAGCAAGTGCAGCAATATGTGATCCAGCTGGAGAAACAGTTGCCCAGCAAATCGGAAATGGCGGCCTTGTTGTCTGATATCAACCAGGCTGGATTAGGGCGCAGTCTGCAGTTTGAACTGTTCAAGCCGGGTACCGAAGTCGTGAAAGACTTCTATGCAGAGTTGCCGATTGCCGTCAGGGTGTCCGGGCAGTTTCACGACATGGGCATGTTTGCGTCGGATGTGGCGCATTTGTCGCGCATCGTCACCCTGAATGACCTGTCGGTGGCACCCAAAGGCAAGGATGGTGTGCTGACGCTGGATGCGACGGCCAAGACCTACCGTTACTTGGATCCCGAGGAGATCAGTGGGCGGGCTGGCGCCCAAAAAACCAAGCGGGGTGGCAAATGATGAACCTCCGTAATGCGCGTTGGGTGGGCTGTCTGAGCGTTCTCCTGCTGCTGGGGTGCTCGGGGGATGAGCACGGGGACTTGCAGCAATGGGTGGCCGAACAACGGGCGGTGACCAAGCCCAGGATTCAGCCACTGAAGGAACCTTCGGTTTTCACCCCGCAAGCTTATGTGGCGGCCGATGGTGCAGACCCTTTCAGCATGAGCAAGCTGACCCAGGTTCTGACCCGCGAATCGGCGCAAAACACCTCGAATATGGCGCTCTTGATCGCAGAGCAGGGGCGGCGCAAGGAAGAGCTGGAAAGCTATCCCCTGGACAGCATGGTGATGGTGGGCAGCTTGCGCAAGGGCGGGCAGGATACCGCGCTGCTCAAGGTGAATCAGTTGATTTACCAGGTCAAGGCGGGCAACTATCTGGGGCAGAACTACGGGCGTATCGTCCAAATTGGAGAACACAGCATCAAGCTGCGTGAAATCGTCCAGGACCCTGCGGGGGACTGGGTGGAGCGCATGACCACGCTGGATCTGCAAGAGGGGAATAAATAATGCTGAAAAAGAAAAATTGGCTGTCCGCGCGCTGGTTGGCCGTATCCATGACTGCGTTGTGTTCCTCATGGGCCTGGGCGGCCAGCATCCAGTCGGTCACGGGGTCGTTGCAGGCCGGCGGTGAGGTGGTGCGCATCGAGCTCTCCGAGCCCCTGAGTGCACCTGTCACCGGGTTTGCCATCCAGACGCCGGCACGCATTGCGCTGGATTTCCCGCAGACCAGCAATGCCCTGGGGCAATCGTTGGTGGAGATTCAGCAGGGCAACCTGAACACCGCGAATGTGGTGGAGGTCTCCGGCCGTACGCGGCTGGTGCTGAATCTCAAGACCGCGACCACCTACCGCACGGAAACCAAGGGCAACACCGTCCTGGTGTTCCTGGATCCGGTGCAGCAGGCCTCGGCGATTGCGCCCACGGAATCGCCCAACCGCCGTCTGGTGGCCAAGCCGGTTCAGCAGGATGGGGCCGTGGTCCTGAAGGATGTCGATTTCCGCCGCAGTGCCGATGGCGCTGGCCGTGTGGTGGTGGATCTGGGCTCGCCGATGGTGAGTGCGGATGTCCGCCCTGAAGGCAAGGGGATCGTGGTGGATCTGCTGAAGACCAGTTTGCCGGAAGGATTGCGCCGTCGTCTGGACGTCGTGGATTTTGGAACGCCGGTGCAGGTGGTGACATCCAGCCAGCAAGGCGATCGCGTGCGCTTGCAGGTCGAAGCGACCGGGGAGTGGGAGCACAGTGCCTACCAAAGTGATAGCCAGTTCGTGCTGGAAGTGCGTCCCAAGCGCGTGGATCCAACCAAGCTGAGCAAAGGCCCCGGCTTCACCGGCGAGCGCCTGTCGCTGAACTTCCAGAACATCGAAGTGCGGTCGCTGCTGCAGGTGATCGCCGATTTCACGAACTTCAACATCGTGACATCCGACACGGTGGGTGGGGCCCTGACCCTGCGGCTCAAGGATGTGCCCTGGGACCAGGCGCTCAACATCATCATGGAGGCCAAGGGCCTGGGCATGAAGAAAAACGGCAATGTGCTGTGGATCGCACCCAAGGATGAGATCGATGAACGCACCAAGCGCGACTTCGAGGCGGCACGCAATATCGAGCAGTTGGAGCCTTTGCGCACCCAGGGCTTCCAGATAAACTACGCCAAGGCCGAAGATCTGAAAAAGCAGATTGCGGACAACAGTGGCTCCAGCGAAGCCAGCACGCGTTTCCTGTCGCAGCGAGGCTCTGCGATTGCCGAACCACGCACCAACCAACTGTTTGTGACGGATACCGCCAAGAAGCTGGAGGAGATCGCCAACCTGCTGAAGAAACTGGACGTGCCAGTGCGCCAGGTGCTGATCGAGGCGCGGATTGTCGAGGCGCGCGATACGTTCGGTCGCTCTCTGGGTGTCAAGTTTGGCGGGGGGTACCAAAGCCCCGGCCGCGGCAGCATCGGCACCGGCTATGCGCCGTATGGCACGACCACCAGCTCCCCGTTTGTCAATTTGCCGGCCGGCCTGTCGACCGGGGGCACGCCTTCGTCGCTGGCGCTGAGCATCTTCAACTCGGGGCTGACGCGTTTCCTGTCGCTGGAGCTGTCCGCCATGGAGGCGGAAGGCGAAGGCAAGGTGATCTCCAGTCCGCGTCTGCTGACCGCCGACCAGACCCAGGCGGTGATCGAGCAAGGTACCGAGTACCCCTACACCCAGACCGCCCCGAATGGCGCCACCACGGTGGCCTTCAAGAAGGCCGTGCTGAAGCTGGAAGTGGTGCCGCAGATCACGCCCGAGGGCAACATCATTCTGGATCTGGACCTGAACAAGGACTCGCGCGGCGAAACCACGCTCCAGGGGGTGGCCATCGATACCAAGCACATCAAGACCCAGGTGCTGGTGGAAAACGGTGGCACGGTGGTGATTGGCGGTATCTTCGAGATGGAAGAAACCAACCAGGTCAACAAGGTGCCGGTCCTGGGGGATATCCCCGTGATGGGCAACCTGTTCAAAAGCCGCACGCGCGAGTCGACCAAGCGCGAGATGCTGGTCTTCATCACCCCGCGCATGGTGACCGATGCGATTGCCCGCAACTGACAGCGCGCAATGTCGGTGACAATCCAAGACCGCCGCAAGGCGGTCTTTGTCTATGCATGAACAGGATGCGGTTGTGCACTTTTCTCTGATCGGCCTTCCGGGCTCCGGCAAATCCACCATCGGGCGCCAATTGGCACGCCAGTGGCATCTGCCCTTCATCGACTCCGACCATGTCATCGAGCAGCGCCTGGGCTGCACCATCAAGCAGTACTTTGCCGAGCATGGCGAAGCGGCGTTCCGCGACGTTGAGCAGCAGGTGCTGGCCGAGCTGCTGGCCGCCACGGCGCCCTGTGTGCTGTCCACCGGCGGTGGATCGGTGCTGCGCGCAGCCAACCGCCAGGCCTTGCAGGCCCACAGCACCGTGTTTTACCTGCAGTCCACGCCCGAGGACATTGCCCGCCGCCTGCGCAACGACACCACCCGGCCTTTGATGCAGGGGGACGATCCGCTGCAGCGCCTGCAGGAGCTGCTGGCGGTGCGCGAGCCGCTGTACCTGGCGACCGCCCACTACGTGGTGGATGCGGCGCGGCAAAACGCCAGCCAGGTCAGCCGCAAGATTGGCATGCAGGCCGAGTTGGCAGGCCTGCTGACGGGCCAGGGCGGCCCAGGGGCCGCGGGTGATTGAAGGTATAAATACGCCCCAATGCCACAGCGTGCCGCCGGGCTGCATGCTGTTTCCAGGCCGTGCTGGCCTGCCATGTTTGCCGAGATGCTTGCCGTGACCGAAACCCGCCACACCGTCCACATCGATTTGGGCGACCGCTCTTACCCCATCGTGATTGCTGCCGATCTGCTGGGGCAGGCCGCCACCTTCGCCGCCTGCCCCGATGCGGCGCAGGCCGTCATCGTCACCAACACCACGGTGCAGCCGCTGTATGCCGCGCAACTGCAGTCCGCGCTGGCGGGCAAGTACCGCCAGGTGCACACCGTGGTGCTGCCGGATGGCGAAGCCCACAAGGACTGGCAGACGCTGAACCTGATTTTCGACGGCCTGCTGCAGCAAGGCTGCGACCGCAAGACGGTGCTGTTTGCGCTGGGGGGCGGGGTGGTGGGCGACATGACCGGTTTCGCCGCGGCCAGCTACATGCGCGGCGTGCCGTTTGTGCAGGTGCCGACCACTCTGCTGTCCCAGGTGGATTCCAGCGTCGGCGGCAAGACGGCCATCAACCATCCCCTGGGCAAGAACATGATCGGCGCCTTCTACCAGCCGCAGCTGGTGGTGTGCGATCTGGCCACGCTGGACAGCCTGCCCCAGCGCGAAGTTGCGGCCGGACTGGCGGAAATCATCAAGTACGGCCCGATTGCCGACATGGCCTTCTTCGACTGGCTGGAAACGCACATCGATGCCTTGCGCCAGCGCGACCGCACGGCGCTGCTGCAGGCCGTGCGCCGCAGCGTGGAGATCAAGGCCTGGGTGGTGGGCCAGGACGAGAAGGAAGCTGGCCTGCGCGCCGTCCTCAACTTCGGCCACACCTTTGGTCACGCCATTGAGGCCGGCATGGGCTACGGCAACTGGTTGCACGGCGAAGGCGTGGGCGCCGGCATGGTGATGGCCGCGCACCTGTCGCAGGCACTGGGGCTGGTGGATGCGGCCTTTGTGCAGCGCCTGACGCGCCTGATCGAACGGGCAGGCCTGCCCACGCGTGGTGCCGTGCTGGATGCCGCGGACAACGCCGGTGCCTACCTGGCGCACATGCGCGTGGACAAGAAGGCCGAGGCGGGGGAAATCCGCTTTGTGCTGATCGATGGCCCAGGCAAGGCCGTGGTGCGCGCGGCGCCCGACGCGTTGGTGCGCCGTGTGATCGACACCTGCTGTGCCCAGGGCGTGGGCATCCAGGCGTAATCTGAAAAGATAGCTGCCAGCGCGCGCTGAACAAAGGTTTGGATTGCACAGTGGTCTAAAACCATTGTTTGGCAGGCGCAAGTCGCTATGCTTTTGTCGAGCACTGTGCGCTCGCCACCTTGGAACGTGAAACGGGAGGAGCTGCGTTTGGCACTGCAAACCTTGTCGCCCTGGGCCTGCCAGCCCGAGCAATCCCGCGGCCGCCGGTATCCGGAAGACGCCGCGCCGACGCGCACCGAACACCAGCGCGACCGCGATCGCATCGTGCATTCCAGCGCCTTCCGCCGCCTGGTCTACAAAACCCAGGTGTTCGTCAACCATGAGGGCGACCTTTTCCGCACGCGCCTGACCCACTCGCTGGAGGTGGCGCAGCTTGGTCGATCGATTGCCCGGCCGCTGGGCCTGAACGAAGACCTGGTCGAGGCCATCTGCCTGGCCCACGACCTGGGCCACACACCGTTTGGCCATGCTGGCCAGGATGAACTGAATGCCTGCATGCAGGCCTGGGGCGGGTTCGAGCACAACCTGCAAAGCCTGCGCGTGGTCGATGCGCTGGAAGAGCGCTACCCCCAGTACGACGGCCTCAACCTGACGTTCGAGACGCGCGAGGGCATCCTCAAGCACTGCTCGCACGCGAATGCGCTCAGGCTGGAGGCCCAGGAGCCGGGCGGCGTCGCCGCGCGCTTTCTCAGCGGGCGCCAGACTTCGCTGGAGGGGCAACTGGCCAACCTGGCCGATGCGATCGCCTACAACGCCCACGACGTGGACGACGGCGTGCGCTCCGGTCTGATCACGCTGGAACAGTTGCAGGCCGTGCCCCTGTTTGCGCATTTCCATGCCCAGACCCTGGCGGCCTACCCGCTGCTGGCGCAGGCGTCGGAGCAGCGGCGCCTGCTGTACGAGACCATCCGCCGCATGCTCAGCGCCCAGGTGTACGACGTGATCGACACCACGCGCGCGCAGATTGCCCAGGCGGGCGTGGCGCACGTGGACGATGTGCGGGCCCAGGGGCAGCGGCTGGTGGCCTTCAGCGCCGGCATGCAGGCGCAGTCCCAGGCGCTCAAGCATTTCCTGTTCCACCAGCTGTACCGCCACGACCAGGTGATGCAGACCATGGACGCCGCCCGCCAGGTGGTGCGTGAGCTGTTTGCCGCCTACCTGCAGCAGCCGGCGATGATGAAACCGCGCTTCGCCCAGCGCGCGCTGCAGGCGGACCAGGAGGCGGTCAAGGCCCGGGCCGTGGCCGACTTTGTGGCCGGCATGACGGACCGTTATGCCTCCCGAGAGCACGAACGCATCACGGGGCGCCAGCTGCTGGGCTGACGGGCGGGTGGAGTGGCGGCAATCCCAAGCGGTCTGCACCGCCAAGCCCGGCTGGCTAGAATTTGCAGCACAACACAAGAGGGGGCATGGTGCCCCCATTTGTTTTTAAGGCCGACCTATGACCGACACCTCCACCGAACGCTCCTTTCCTGAAGACATCGTGATCGCCGACACGGTGCGCTGGCTGGAAAAGGCCGTGATCGGCCTGAACCTGTGCCCGTTCGCCAAGAGCGTGCATGTCAAAGGGCAGATCCACTACGTGGTCAGCCAAGCCACGGACGCGGAAGGCGTGGTCATGGACTTGCACCGGGAGCTGGAGGCGTTGGCCGAAATCTCGCCCGACAAGCGCGACACCACCTTGCTGATCCTGCCGCAGGCGCTGCAGGAGTTCCTGGACTTCAACGACTTCCTGGAGGTGGCCGACGCCATGGTGGAAGAGCTGGAGCTGGGCGGCATCCTGCAGGTGGCATCCTTTCACCCGCGTTTCCAGTTCGAAGGCACGGACGTGGACGACGTCACCAACTGCACCAACCGTGCCCCCTATCCCACGCTGCACCTGCTGCGTGAAGACAGCATCGACAAGGCCGTGGAGGCTTTCCCCGAAGCCGAGACCATCTACGAGCGCAACATGGAAGTGCTGGAGCAGATGGGCATCGAAGGCTGGCTGGACCTGGACCTGGCGGCACGCTGCCCGTTCACCGGCCGCGATGCCACGCCCCCAACCGAGAAAGATTGATGAGCAGACACGACAAGGCCGGCAAGACCCCGGCCAAAACTGCGGGCGGCAAACCCGCCCCCCAAGACATCGCCACGCAGCTGGAGCTGAAACCCGGCCAGAGCATCGAGCTGCTCAAGGCGCTGCACATCCTGACGCGCGACGGCAAGCTCAACCAGGACTCCCGCCGCAAGCTCAAGCAGGTCTACCACCTCTACCAGTTCATCGAACCCATCCTGCAGGAGCTGGGGCAGGGTGGCCAGGCCCTCACGCTGGCCGACCATGGCGCCGGCAAGTCCTACCTGGGCTTCATCCTGTACGACCTGTACTTCAAGGCCCAGGCGCAGGGTCACATCTACGGCATCGAAACCCGCGCCCCCCTGGTCGAGGCCTCGCAGACACTGGCGGCCGAGCTGGGCTTTGCGCGCATGCATTTCCTGAACATGTCGGTGGCCGAATCCACGCGTGCCGATGCCATGCCCGAGCGTTTTGACGTGGTCACGGCGCTGCACGCCTGCGACACCGCCACCGACGACGCCATCGCGTTTGGGCTGGAAAAGAAGGCCAAGGCCATGGTCCTGGTGCCCTGCTGCCAGGCCGAAGTGGCTGCCTGCTTGCGCCAGACGAAGGCGCTGAGTCTGTCGCGCACCCCTCTGGCAGAGCTGTGGCGCCACCCCATCCACACGCGGGAAATGGGCAGCCAGATCACCAACGTGCTGCGCTGCCTGTACCTGGAGGCCAGCGGCTACCAGGTGACCGTGACCGAGCTGGTGGGCTGGGAACACAGCATGAAGAACGAGCTGATCGTGGCGCGCTACACCGGGCACAAGAAACGCAGCGCGGCCGAGCGCCTGCAACAGCTGCTGACCGAGTTCGGGCTGGAAACCCTGGCACAGCAGCGCTTCAAAGTGGCGTTGCCGAAGAGTGGGGGCGCGGGCGAAGTGTAGTTTTTTGTATACAGTCGCCCAAAAAGTTGAGTGGCAACAAACTCCTGAAATGATAGCTTTAAGCGCTTAAATTTAAAGTTTTTCAACATTATTTTGTGTTGAATTCCTTTAATTGCAAGCGCTTATTGCTATAAAAAACGAAGTGGAAAAGATTGTTTGAAACAGAAAGGCAATGTTTTCCTTGGTTTTTTTGCTATTGAGTTTGTGTAGTGATAGTTTTTTTGTTCTTGTAGGATCTTTCCTGCATTCGTGCGGGGTGAAGGATGTGACCTAGATAAGCGGCTTGGAGATGGTTGTCTTTTTTTGTGTAAGTAAATTAAAGTTTATGAAAATTTAAATCTTTGCCTTCTGCTGATTAGTTTTTTCAATCAGTCGGGGCCAGTTGCAACTCACTGAGAGAGACCTCTTATGAAAATGCGTCAACTCCCTCGCCTGATGGCCTCGCTGGGCTTCACGTCCCTTGCCGTGGGTGCCTGGGGCCAACAGGCGGCCCCCGCGCCTGCAGCGCAGGCCCCGGTTGTGGCCCAGCCACAGCTCAACCAGGTTGTGGATCGTGCCATCACGTCCCACCCTGAAATCATGGCCCGCTACCATGACTTTGTCTCGTCGCTGGAAGACCAGAACATCGCCCGTGCCGGCTGGCGCCCCCAGGTGACTGCTTCGGGCTGGGTGGGCAAGGAATGGCGCAGCAACATTGAAAACGTCCCCTCCTACAACTGGAGCCGACCTGGCTGGAACCTGGAGTTGCGCCAGCTGATTTTTGATGCGGGCGCCACGACCAACCGCATCCGCCAGTTCGGCTTCGAGAAGCTGTCCAAGTACTACGACCTGCGTGCCACGACCAATGCCCTGGCCAACGAGGCCGTAGGGGCCTACCTGGACGTGCAGCGTTATCGCACCATGCAGACCCTGGCGCAGGACAACTTCTCCATGCACCAGACCACGCTCAACCAGTTGCGTGAGCGCCAACAGTCGGGTGTCGGACGTGGCGTCGATATGGAACAGGCCAGTGGTCGCCTGTCGCTGGCACAGACCAACCTGATGACTGAGAGCAACAACCTCAACGATGTCACCCAGCGCTACCGCCGTCTGGTCGGTGAGTACCCTCCAGCACAGATGGAACCCGTGCCAGCTGCCGTGACCGGTCTGCCCGTGGTCGGTCAGACCAAGAACTTCGAGGATGCCCTGCGCGCCAATCCGACCATCTTGTCCAAGCAGGCTTTGGTCCAGGCCGCCGAGGCCGGCGAAAAGGTCGCCAAGGCTGCGTTCGCCCCCACCGTGGACCTGCGCGCTTCCACCGGCCGTGATCGCGAGCAGCCCGGCGCCTTGTACCGCGACGTGCAAAGCTCTCGCGTACAGCTGATGCTGACATATCCCCTGTACCGTGGTGGTGCCGATTCCGCACGCATCCGCCAGACCGCTGCGCAAAACTATGCCGCCCGGGATGTGCGTGACTACACCTGCCGCAACGTGCAGCAAGAGCTGTCGATTGCCTGGAACAACATCCAGCGTTTGCGCCAGCAACTGCCCTTCCTGCGCGAGCACGAGTTGTCGACATCCAAAGTCCGAGTGGCTTACCAGCAGCAATTCAGCATTGGCCAGCGGTCGCTGCTGGACTTGCTGGATACCGAGAACGAGCTGTTCGATGCCCGCCGCGCGCTGCTGAATGCCGAGTACGACCTGAAGAAGGCCGAGTACTACTGGCTGACACTGTCCAGCCAAGTGCTGCAGACCCTGGGTCTGGCACAGCCTTACAACGACAACCAGCCGGAAGAGCAGCAAAACCTGGTCTTGCCTGACGATCCTGTCATGGCTTGTTCCGATGCGCTGCCAGACACCAGCAACTTGACACCTGTGGCCCTGCAGCAGACCGGTTCATCCACGCCGCGCACCCCTAACTGATCACGTCCCCCGGCTGCAGGGGATATGCAGCGCCCTTGTGAGGGAGGGCAGTATGGCAACAAAAGATGCAAACGATGGACCGCGTAAAGGCCAGCAAGACTTCTCCGCCCTGGATGATGATTTCATCCGGGTGCTGGAGGATTTGATTGATGCTTTGCTGAGCAATGGCACGCTGCGATTGACTGATCTGCCGCCCCAGGCGCTGGAAAAGCTCAATCGCCGCAAGCAGGTGCGCGAGCGTTTGCGCAACTCGCTGGACTTGCTGCCCGATGACGACGGTCTGATCTAACACGACAGAGCAACTCCTATGGATACTTCCCAAGAGACCCTGTCGGCCCCTGCTGCGATGCCTGTCGCAGATCGACTGCCTCCGCACAGCACACAGGATGATCCTTTGCTGGATTGCCTGGTGGAAATCACCCGCATGCATGGCACGCCCTACACCGCGCAGGCGTTGAGCAATGGCTTGCCATTGGAAAACAATCGCCTGACGCCGTCGCTGCTGGAGCGTGCCGCAGCCCGCGCCAAGTTCAGCTCCCGTATTCTGCGGCGCGCGTTGCAGGGCATACCGAGCGGATTGCTGCCCGCAATTGTGTTGTTGCATGACAGCCGCGCCGCCATCTTGCTGGAGGAGCGCGAAGACGGCTCGTTCCTGCTGCAATTCCCCGAAGTCAGCAGCACGGTCGAGATGACAGCGGCAGAGCTGCAAGCTGTCTACACCGGCTATCTTTGCTTTGTCCGGCCTCAGTTCCGCTTTGAAAAGCGTGCGTCGCAGGGCGTGGTGGGGAAGCAGGGGCACTGGTTCTGGTCTGCAGTGCTGGACAACAAGCGTCTGTACCGGGATGCGCTGCTCGCGGCGGTGCTCATCAACCTGTTTGCGTTGGCGATTCCCTTGTTCAGCATGAATGTGTATGACCGCGTGGTGCCCAACAATGCGGTGGAGACGCTTTGGGTGCTGGCCATCGGTGTGGGCTTGATCCTGTTCTTCAACTTTGTACTTGCGACGGCGCGGGCCTATGTGGTTGACACCGCGAGCAAGCGCATCGACGTGCAGCTTTCCGCGCAGATCATGGAGCGTGTGCTGGATTTACGCATGGAAAGCCGCCCGGCATCAGTGGGCTCATTTGCCGCCAATTTGCGGTCGTTTGAATCGGTGCGCGACTTCATCGCCTCGGCCAGCCTTACCACCTTGGTCGACCTGCCGTTTGTGCTGCTGTTCCTGGTGGTGTTGGCCTGGATTTCACCCTGGATGGTGCTGCCGCCGGTCGTGGCGATCGGATTGGTTTTGCTGGTTTCGTTCTTTGCGCAATCCAGCCTGGAAAGCTTGACGGTCAAGACCTTCCAGGCCACGTCACAACGCAATGCGCTGTTGGTGGAGGCGCTGACCAATCTGGATGCCGTCAAGACCTTGAATGCCCAAGGCGGCGTGCAGCGCCTGTGGGAGAGTGCATCGCAGTACATCGCCCTGATTGGGGGCAAGATCAAGCTGATTTCATCTGCCAATGTGAATTTCGTGCAGGTGATGCAGCAATTGGTGACGGTGGCGGTCGTGGTCATCGGCGTGTACCTGGTGCAAGGCGCCCAGCTGTCGATGGGGGGGATCATTGCGGCCTCGATGATTGCTGGGCGCTGCATTTCTCCGCTCGGTCAGGTGGCTGGCTTGATGATGCAGTACCACAATGCGCGCACTTCGCTGGCTTCTATCGACAATTACATGAAGATGCCTGTGGAACATGGCGCCGATAAAGAGTTTGTGGCGCGGCCCGTTATCAAGGGCGGCGTGGAGTTTCGGCAGGTCAGCTTTACCTATCCTGGTCAGGAACAGCCTGCGCTGACGGGCGTGAGCTTTCAGGTGCGGCCGGGTGAGAAGGTCGGGGTGATCGGCCGTATCGGCTCCGGCAAGACCACCCTGGAAAAGCTCATTCTGGGCCTGTACCAGCCCACGGAGGGCGTGATCTTGGTCGATGGTGTGGATGTGCGCCAGATGGATCCAATCGATTTGCGGCGTTCCATTGGCCATGTGCCGCAGGACCCGATGCTCTTTTACGGCAGCCTCAAGCACAACCTGCTGGTGGGGGCTCCGTACGCTTCTGAAGGCGACATGCTGCATGCTGCGCAGATCGCCGGCGTGGATGAATTCGCTGCCGAGCATCCGAAAGGCTACGACATGGCGATTGGCGAACGTGGCGAATCTCTGTCCGGGGGACAGCGCCAGTCGATCGCCGTCGCCCGCGCCTTGATCCAGGACCCTCCAATCCTGTTGCTGGATGAGCCCAGCAGCAATTTGGACAACCAAAGCGAAGCCTTGCTAAGACAGCGCTTGCAGCGCGCCAGTGCCGACAAGACGATCATCTTGGTCACGCACAGAACCGCGTTGCTGGAACTGGTCGATCGTTTGATCGTAATTGATTGCGGAAAAATCGTGGCTGATGGTGCCAAGGAACAGGTGATCCAAGCGCTCAAATCGGGCCGGATCGCACGGGCGGGAGGGCGCACATGAAGCGGCCTGAGAGCAAACCCAGCAGATGGAAGCAGCGCTGGGAGAACTGGCTGGTCGAGGGGGATGCCAAGAAGGACACATTGGCGGCCTCCGACCTGGCCGCGGATGCCCAATGGGCTGCCAGCCAGCAGCAGGCCAAGGGGTCAAGCATCTTGCTGTGGAGTTCCCTGCTGTGCGTGCTGGTGCTTTTGATCTGGGCCAGTCTGGGCTATATCGACGAAGTGGTGCGTGGCCAGGGCAAGGTCGTGCCATCGCGACAGGTGCAGGTGGTGCAAAGCCTCGATGGCGGGGTCGTGGAGGAGATTTTGGTGCGGCCCGGTCAACGGGTGGATGCCGGACAGGTCTTGCTGCGGCTGGATCCTACGCGTTCCACAGCTTCGCTCGGAGAGAACAAGGCCGAGACCTTGGCGTTGAAAGCCAAGGCCGCGCGTTTGGAGGCGCTGGCCACGGGTGAGCCTTTCAAGGCCCCCGATGATGTGCTCAAACAGGCGCCGAATGTGGTTGAGATGGAGCGGCGAGTGTGGGAAAGCAAAACCCAGGAATTGCAGACCGCCATCAGTATTGCGCGTGACCAATTCAATCAGCGGCAGCAGGAGCTGCGCGAGACCATGGCCAACCGCGATCAGGCTGCATCCAGCTGCAGTTTGACTTCAGAGGAGTTGCGGGTCACCAAGCCTCTGCTGAGCAGTGGCGCTGTGTCGGAAGTGGATCTGCTGCGCTTGCAGCGTGATGTGGCCCGTTTCTGTGGCGAGGCCAAGGCCGCAGGTGCGCAGATTGGTCGCATCCAGGCGGCCATCCAGGAGGCTGAACGCAAGGTCCAGGAATCGGAGCTGAACGCCCGCAACCTGGCCCGGGTGGAACTGTCGGAGACCCGGGGTAAGCTTTCGTCCTTGGAGCAAGGACAGCTGGCGCTGCAGGATCGTGTCAAGCTGGCAGAGGTGCGCTCGCCTGTGCGGGGCACGGTCAACAACCTGATGGCCAACACCGTCGGTGGGGTGGTGCAGCCGGGCAAGGACATTCTAGATATTGTCCCTATGGATGACACCTTGCTGCTGGAGGTGCAGATCAACCCGAAGGACATCGGTTTTCTGCATTTTGGCCAACAGGCCGAAGTCAAGTTCACCGCGTATGACTTTGCAATATACGGCGGGCTGGCAGGCAAGGTGGAGCAAATTGGTGCCAACACGATCACCGATGAGAAAGGCAACTCTTTTTATATCGTGAAGGTTCGGACCGATCGTGCCCATGTGGGCGATGACTCGCGGCCGATCATTCCAGGCATGCAGGCAGAGGTGCATATCCTGACGGGGCAGCGCACCCTGATGCAGTACCTGCTTAAACCTATTTTGCGGGCCAAAGCAAATGCTTTCACAGAGCGTTGAGCTTGCGCTTCAAGCACGCGAGGAAAAGATGCAAGTACAGCCTATTTTGGTGGTGACACAGGACGCAGGTCTATGGCAGAGCTGGCAGCTGTTGGCGCAATCTGGCAAGCAACCCTATCGCGGGGTCGGCATGCAGGACATGCTCAATTGGAAAGCCAGAGGGCATCGGCTGGTGATTGTGGATATGGCACTCCTGAAGCAACTGGGCGCCGAAGAGCAATGGTCGGCGTACTTTGATGGGCTGTGCGTGTTGGTGCTGAGCGCCCACATGAGTGATACCGAAGGGCAATTGGTGTTGGCCAAGGGGGCCAGCGGCTATGCCCATAGCCATTTGCCGATGGAGTCCTTGGCCCTGGTCATCAGCAGTTTGGAGAGTGGAGCCATCTGGCTGGGCCGCAGCCTGCTACAGAAAATGCTCCACGATATTGACCAACGGTTGCCGGTGGCCACGGCCAACGACTGGGCGCAAGCACTGTCCAGCCGGGAGGCTGAAGTGGCTCGCCTGGCGGCGGTGGGGCACAGCAATGCGGACATCGCCCAAAAGCTATTGATCACCGAGAGAACCGTGCGGGCCCATTTGTCTGCAGTGTTTGAAAAGCTGCATGTTGGCGACCGTCTTCAACTGGCGCTCCAGGTGCATGGAATTCGCCGTTAGCACTCTTGGGTCTTGTAGGAAAAATTCTTGTTGTGCTGAAAGTTAATGGCGCCTTGGGCGCCATTTTCGTTCTTCAAATGCATTGTTTCCTGTGCGTCTGTATGAAGGCCGTATTTGTATTGGCTTTGTAGCCAATAGTTTTCCAAGTGTTTGCTTCTTAGCATTTTCTCCAAGGGTGGCGCATCGCGTCAGTGATCTCGATATTTTGGAGAAATGTCATGGCCAACACTTTTGCATTGATCACCAAGCTGGAAGGACAAGCTTGGATTCGTGACGCTGACGGCAACCTGCAGCCTCTGCGGGTCGGGATGCGTATTCCTGTGGATGCAGAAATCATCACTGCGGCCGGTGCCCAGCTGTCGCTGCAAGGCAGTGAAAGCGGTGTCTTGCAAGTCGCTGAAAACCAGCAGCTCAAACTGGCCGATGATTTGTTCAAGACGGCGGATCCTGCGGAATCAGCGCTGGCCAATCCTGCAGATACGGATGTCAATGCATTGATTACGGCGCTGAATCAAGGCCAGGATCCCTTGGCGCAGTTGGATCCCACTGCGGCAACCCTGGCTGGCGGTGATGGTGCAGGCAGCACCTATGTGCGCCTGTCCAGCGTGATTGAGAACACAACGCCCCTCGCCTTGGAATATCCACGCTCTGTGGCGACGCCAACGGCAGATGTCATTTCGGGCGGGGTGATTGCGCCAGAAGAGCCCGCGCCACAGGCAGGGGTCGGTGGTGACGCAAAGTCTGTCTACGAAGCCGGTTTGAATCAAGAAGCCTCCAGCGAAACCACCAGCGGTAGCATCGCCATAAGTGCCAGCGATGGCATCAGCTCCATCACGATTGGTGGCGTGAGCTTCACCTTGGCTCAGCTGTTGGGGGATGTCGGTTTGCTGCCATCCGTGAATACGGGTGAAGGAACCCTTCGAATCACGGGATATACCCCGGGTGCCAACAACCAAGCGGGCACGGTCAGCTACGAATACACGCTGAACGCGGCACAGCAGCATGCGCCAGGAGCAAACAACAACACCTTGCCGGATACAGTTGGCATCACGGTGCTGGGTGCGGGCGGCAGCACGGCTGGCGGCAGCATCAACATCACCATCGTGGACGATGTGCCGGTGGCGACAGCCATCAATGCGGGCGTGGTGACAGAAGACAGTGCAACCACCGTGGTGGACGGTAACGTCAAGACGGCCACGGGCAACAGCTTTGGTGCGGACGGCCAAGCCGTGCTCGATGCGGATGCCGTGACCTGGGGCAGCGTCAACGCCGTGCTCAACGGTGGCGCTGCAGTCAATCTGAGCAACTACGGTGCGCTGGTGCGCAACGCAGACGGCAGCTGGAGCTTCACGCTGGACAACAGCAAACCTGCGACCCAGGCGCTGAATGCCGGAGACACGATTGCCGTGACGCTGGGCTACAGCCTGACCGACAAGGACAGCGACACCCGCAGCAGCACCATCAGCTTCAACATCCAAGGTGCAGACGACACGGCCCGGGTGACCGTCAATGCGGGCGATGACAACGACTTTGTGTATGAAGCGGGTCTGACCAGTGCAGCGACCACGGAGAGCACCACGGGCGTGATCACCGTGCAAGCCAGCGATGGCGTTGCCAAGGTCACGATTGGTGGTGTCGAGTACACCGTGGCACAGCTGGGTGGCAACCTGGCTGCATTGGGTACCGTGAACACAGACGAAGGCACCTTGACCATCACCTCGTTCAGCCTGGCGGGTGATGGCAAGAGCGCCGACATTGGCTACAGCTACACGCTCAATGCTGCCCAGCAGCATGCGCCAGGAGCAAACAACAACACCTTGCCGGATACAGTTGGCATCACGGTGCTGGGTGCGGGCGGCAGCACGGCTGGCGGCAGCATCAAC
>NZ_VSWF01000018.1:0-74501 GCF_009668305.1 Comamonas sp. CAH-2 | reverse complement strand
CGCGCGGCCTCGACGGCGGCGTTCAGCGCCAGGATGTTGGTCTGGAAGGCGATGCCATCGATCACGCCGATGATGTCGGCAATGCGCTGGCTGGCGCTGTTGATGCCGCGCATGGTCGTGACCACCTCCTGCACCACCTGCCCGCCCTGCTGCGCCACCTGGCTGGCGTTGAGCGCCAGCTGGTTGGCCTGGCGCGCGTTGTCGGCGTTCTGGCGCACCGTGCTGCCCACCTGTTCCATGGAGGCGGCGGTCTGCTCCAGGGCGCTGGCCTGTTCCTCGGTGCGGCCGGACAGGTCGTGGTTGCCCTGGGCGATTTCCTGGCTGGCCAGGGTGACGTGTTCGGCACTGTGGCGCACGCCCTGGACAATCCCGGCAAGGTTGGTGCGCATGTGCTCCAGGCCCTGGGCCACGCTGCGGGCGTCGCCGCGGTGGGCGATCGGGGTGCTCAGGTCGCCCTGGGCCATGCGCTCGGTACCGGCCAGCAGCGCGGCCGGCTCGTCGCCCAGCTGGCGCAGGATGCTGCGCGAGATCAGCCAGCCCAGCAGCACCAGCAGCAGCGCCAGTGCGGCGCTGACCGCCGCGGCGCCGATCATGCGCTGCAGGAAGGCGGCGTTGACGGTGTCGATGTACACGCCCGAGCCCACGACCCAGCCCCAGGGTTGGAAGCCCATGACGTAGGAGATCTTTTCCACCGGTTCATCGCTGCCGGGCATCGGCCACAGGTAGCTGTGGAAGCCCGCGCCGTCCTTCTTGACGATGTTCACGAAGTCGATGAACAGCGCCCGCCCGGTCGGGTCCTTGTTGCCGCTGACATCCTGGCCGTTCAGTTGCGGACGCACGGGGTGCATGATCATGCGCGGGTGCATGTCGTTGACCCAGAAGTATTCATTGCCGCTGTAGCGCAGCGCGGCCAGGCTTTGCAGGGCCCGGGCCTGGGCTTCTTCGGTGCTGATCTTGCCCTGTGCGGCCTGCTGGTGGAAGTGGGCAATCAGGCCGTGGGCGATTTCCACGGTCTGGCGCACCCCGTTCTGGCGCTCCTGCAAGAGCAGGCTGCGTTCGGAAAGGCTCAGGCCGGCCCCCAGGGCCAGCAAGGTCAGTATGGCCATGGCCACCAGTCCGCCCAGGCGGCGTGTGACCGTGATGTGCTGAAGCAGTCGCATGGAATCTCCCCTTGATCATTCTGTCTGCGCGCGCCCTGACCTGCATGGGCAGGCCAGGGAAAAGTGAGGGGCTACTTTGTCAGCGATTGCTGCGATGTGTTTTGCGTAGAAACAAGCTTGTCGAATGCGGCGGATTGCGTTAGTTACCGCTGGTCGGCGCGCCGTCTCAGGGCGCGGCGGCCAGCAGCGCCTGCTTGAGGCCGCGGTCCGCGGGCTTGGGGCCCAGCCAGATGCCCAGCATCGCCTGGTAGAACTCGGGCTCGGTGAATTCGGCCGGCTCGGGCTTGCCGTTGACGCTGATCACCATGCCCTTGCCGGGCAGCCAGTCCAGGGTGAAGCGGTCGCCGGCCTTGAGTTCCTTGTGGCGGTTGAAGACCTCGCTCATGCGCACCACGCCGGGAATCAGCTTGGAGAACTGCTGCTTGTCCATGTTGTCCTCCATGCCATGGGCGAACAGCGTGCCCAGCTCTGCGGCGTTGATGCTGCGCAGCATGCTGACGCTGATGCGCTTGGGGCCGGTCAGCTGGCCGATGGCCTCCAGCGAGGCCGTCGGCTTTTCCAGGTACAGCGCCGCCGAGTAGACCTTGAAGATGGCCTTGTAGCGGATGCCGGCCCCGTTGCGCTGCAGGTTGTGGCCGTCCACCTGCACCGTGGCCGGGTGCACGGCCAGTTCCGCCGGCTCGCTGCCTTGGGCCAGGGCGGGCAGGCTGGCGCTGCCGGCCACGACCAGCAGGGCCAGGGCCCACCGGCGCAGGCGTGACAGCGGGAGAAGGCGCGGGGCAGCAGGCATGGTGACGTCTCCGGGTTCAGGTGTTGTTGGCACGACCGTGCTTTTTGACGGTCATTGTCGGCCGGACACGGGGTGCCCCACAACTACCGGCCGGGTGGTTTGCGGGAAAACGCCCTCGGGACTAACGCGCAAGCGGCGAGGCCCACCATCGCCGGCCAGCGCTTGGGGGCGGTGGTGCAATGCGCTACACTTGGCCGCTATGTTCATTCACTACGTGTTCATCACAGGTTGCGCGGACCGGGGAGCCTGGCCCTGGCGTAAGCCTGCCGCCATGACCGTCTGACCGCGCCCGTTTGCACGGGTGCACCCTTGTCCGCCACCGCCGCGGACGGTGTGAATGAAGCGCAGCGCCTGCCACCTTGGACGATGGCACCGTGCGTTGCCCCAACTGGGAACCCTGCTCTGTGATCACAGAACTTGAATTCAAAAGCCTGGCCAACGAAGGCTACAACCGCATCCCCCTGGTTAGCGAGGCGTTTGCCGACCTCGAGACCCCGCTGTCGCTCTACCTCAAGCTGGCCCATGCCCAGGGCGATGGCAAGCACAGCTTCCTGCTGGAGTCCGTGGTCGGTGGCGAGCGCTTTGGCCGCTACAGCTTCATCGGCCTGCCGGCGCGCACTTTCCTGCGCTCCAGCGGTTTTGGCGCGGCGGCCCAGACCGAGGTCGTGACCGATGGCGCGGTGGTGGAGACGCATGCTGGCAATCCGCTGGACTTCATCGCCGCCTACCAGCAGCGCTTCCGTGTGGCCCTGGTGCCGGGCCTGCCGCGTTTTTGCGGCGGTCTGGCCGGCTACTTCGGCTATGACGCCGTGCGCTATGTCGAGAAGAAGCTGGAGCAGTCCTGCCCGCCCGACACGCTGGGCACGCCCGACATCCTGCTGCTGCTGTGCGAAGAGGTGGCGGTGATCGACAACCTCTCGGGCAAGCTGTACTTCATCGTCTATGCCAACCCGGCCGAGGCCGAGGCCTTCAGCCGCGCCAAGAAGCGCATGCGCCAGCTCAAGGAGCAGCTGCGCTACTCGGTCAGCGTGCCGCAGATCAAGGGCGGCGACAGCCACCCGGCCGAGCGCAGCTTTGCCAGGGCCGACTACCTGGCCGCCGTGGAACGCGCCAAGGAACTGATCGCGGCGGGCGACTTCATGCAGGTGCAGGTGGGCCAGCGCATCCACAAGCGCTACACCGAGTCGCCGCTGAGCCTGTACCGCGCGCTGCGCTCGCTGAACCCCAGCCCCTACATGTACTTCTACAACTTCGGTGACTTCCAGGTCGTGGGCGCCAGCCCCGAGATCCTGGTGCGCCAGGAGAAGGTGGAAGAGGGCGAAAAAATCACCATCCGCCCCCTGGCCGGCACGCGCCCGCGTGGTGCCACGCCGGAGAAGGACAAGGCCACCGAGCAGGAGCTGATCGCCGACCCCAAGGAGCGGGCCGAGCACGTGATGCTGATCGACCTGGCGCGCAACGACATCGGTCGCATCGCCAAGACCGGCAGCGTCAAGGTGACCGAGGCCTTCGTGGTCGAGCGCTACAGCCACGTCATGCACATCGTCAGCAATGTGGAGGGCATCCTCCAGGACGGCATGACCAGCATGGACGTGCTCAAGGCCACCTTCCCGGCCGGCACGCTGTCGGGCGCACCCAAGGTGCACGCCATGGAGCTGATCGATGCGCTGGAGCCGACCAAGCGCGGCATCTACGGCGGTGCGGTGGGCTATCTGAGTTTTGCGGGCCACATGGACATGGCCATCGCCATCCGCACTGGCGTCATCAAGGATGGCACGCTGTACGTGCAGGCGGCGGCCGGCGTGGTCGCCGATTCGGTGCCCGAAATGGAATGGAAAGAGACCGAACACAAGGCCCGCGCGGTCTTGCGGGCGGCGGAACTGGTAGAGGAAGGTCTGGAATGAGCCGAGCCATCGACAATGTGAAGCAGTGCCAGAGCATGGCCGAGGTGCGCGCCGGCGTGAATGCGCTGGACGACATCCTGGTGCCCTTGCTGGTGGAGCGCAGCGGCTACATGACCCAGGCGGCGCGTGTGAAGAACGACGAAGGGCTGGTGCGCGATGAAGCGCGCATCCAGGCCATCGTCGACCGGGTGCGGCCCATGGCCGAGGCGCAGGGCGGCAGCCCCGACCTGATGGAGCGCCTGTACCGCGCCATGATGGAGTGCTACATCGACTACGAACACCAGGAGCTGGCGCGCCTGCGCGCCGCCGGCCTGGCGCCCAAGGACGACAGCGCGGGGAGTGCGGCATGAAGCTCTTGATGATCGACAACTACGACAGCTTTACCTACAACATCGTCCAGTACCTGGGCGAGCTGGGTGCGGACGTGACCGTGGTGCGCAACGACGAGGCCACGCTGGACGAGGTGATCGCCCTGGTGGCCGAACAGGGCATCACGCGCATCGTGATCTCGCCCGGGCCGTGCTCGCCGGCGGAGGCGGGCATTTCGGTGGCGGCCATCCAGCACTTTGCGGGCAAGCTGCCGGTGCTGGGCGTGTGCCTGGGCCACCAGAGCATTGGCGCGGCCTTTGGCGGCGACATCATCCGCGCGCAGCAGCAGATGCACGGCAAGACCAGCGTCATCACCACCGACCAGCAGGGCGTGTTCGCCGACCTGCCTGCGCAGTTCACCGTGAACCGCTACCACTCGCTGGTGATCGACCGCAACACCCTGCCCGAGTGCCTGACCATCACCGCGACCAGCGAGGATGGCGAAATCCAGGGTGTGCGCCACAAGACGCTGGCCGTGGAGGGGGTGCAGTTCCACCCCGAGAGCATCCTGACCGAGCATGGTCACGCCATGCTCAAGAACTTCCTCGACCAGAAGTGACACCCGGGCCGCACTGCCACCCAGCAGGCGGCCTTTTGTTTTTGAGAGCTGCTGGCGCGCTTTGTCTCTGGTTTTCCAAGCCATAACTATCTGAAAGCCGCAAACAGCCAGCGCAGGCAGCTTCGCAACCGATAGCACAGGATCCACCATGCCCCGCATCACCCCCCAGGAAGCGCTGCAGCGCACCATCGAACACCGCGAAATCTTCCACGACGAAATGCTGGAGCTGATGCGCCAGATCATGCGCGGCGAGCTCTCGCCGGTGATGACGGCGTCCATCCTCACCGGCCTGCGCGTGAAGAAGGAAACCATTGGCGAGATCTCCGCCGCCGCCGAGGTGATGCGCGAGTTCTCGAACAAGGTGCATGTGCACGACCGCACGCACCTGGTGGACATCGTCGGCACCGGCGGTGACGGCGCCAACACCTTCAACATCTCCACCTGTGCCACCTTCGTGATCGCCGCGGCCGGGGGCAAGGTCAGCAAGCACGGCGGGCGCAGCGTCAGCAGCAAGAGCGGCAGCGCCGACGCCATGGAAGCCCTGGGCGTGAACATCATGCTCGCGCCCGAGCAGATCGCCGACTGCATCCGCGACGTGGGCATCGGCTTCATGTTCGCGCCCAACCACCACCCGGCGATGAAGAACGTGGCCCCGGTGCGCAAGGAACTGGGCGTGCGCACCATCTTCAACATCCTGGGCCCGCTGACCAACCCGGCCAGCGCCCCCAACATCCTGATGGGCGTGTTCCACGAAGACCTGGTCGGCATCCAGGTGCGTGCCCTGCAGCGCCTGGGCGCCGAGCACGCGCTGGTGGTCTATGGCCGCGACGGCCTGGACGAAATCAGCCTGGGTGCCGGCACCCTGGTGGGTGAACTGAAGGACGGCGTGGTGCGCGAGTACGAAATCCACCCCGAGGACTTCGGCCTGCGCATGGCCGGCACGCGCGCGCTGAAGGTGGAGACGCCCGAGGAATCCAAGGCCATGCTGATGGGCGTGCTGCAGGGCGAACAGGGCCCAGCGCGCGACATCGTCTGCCTGAACGCCGGCGCGGCGCTGTACGCGGCGAATGTGGCGGCGTCGATCGAAGACGGCCTGCAGCGTGCCCAGGCCGCGCTGGACAGCGGCGCAGCACTTCAGAAATTGAAGCAGCTGGTGGCCTACAGCGGCGCGTTGACGGCCTGAACCGCGTGGCCGCCGTCCTGCCTGCGGTGGTGCATCCGGCACGGCGCTGATGCCCACGGCCCCGCCCCCCGACCCGTACCCGCCGCTGGGCACCGTGCTGCGCCAGGTGCAGACCGATGCCGAGCTCTGGCTGCCCGCGCGGCTGGCCCACGGCCGCCCGGGCCGGCTGTGGCGCGGGGAGCAGGCTCCGATGTGGCAGGTGCTGCTGTTTGCGCTGGGGGCGGTGCTGGCGTTCCGGCAGGTTTGGGCGCTGACGGTGGCGCTGGCCGTGGCCAGCGGGGGCGTGTACCGCTGGCGCCACCCGCGCGATCCGGCCGAGGACCTGGGCCTGCCCCTGGAATGGAACGGCTGGCGCATCGATGTGGCGCAGCGGACGCTGGCGCGCATCGGCGCCCCCGCCGATCCGCGCGCGCAGCCGATGGACGTGCTGCAGCTGGAGCCGGCCACCGCCTGGAGCCTGGGCGTGCTCCCTGGCGATGTGCAGGATGCCCGGGCGGTCCATGCCTGGCAGCTGGAATTGCGCCACCAGGGGCGCGGCCCCGTGGTCACGCTGTGCGTGGTGCGCAGCAACTCGGGCGCCCAGACGGTGCAGCAGGACGTGGATGCGCTGGTGGACGCTTTGGTGGCGCGCCTGGGCATCCGCCGCTCGGGCTCGCGGCTGGTGCCGCCAAAACGCCGACAATAGACCACAAGGCGGTCTGCCCCCGCGGCAGGCCCGCCACCGAACACAAGGAAAACACATGTCCGACATTCTGAAAAAAATCTGCGACGTCAAAGTGCAGGAAGTGGCCGCCGCCAAGAAGGCCACGTCGCTGGCCGAGGTGCGCCGCGATGCGGAAAGCCGTGTCTCCACGCGCGACTTCGTGGGCGCCATCCGCGCCAAGATCGCCCAGGGCCAGGCCGGCGTGATTGCCGAGATCAAGAAGGCCAGCCCCAGCAAGGGCGTGATCCGCCCCGACTTCGATCCCGCCGACATCGCCCAGAGCTACATGGTGGGCAACGGCAAGCTCAGCGCGGCCTGCCTGTCGGTGCTGACGGACCGCCAGTTCTTCCAGGGGCAGCCTGACTATCTCAAGCAGGCCCGCGCGAGCACGCTGCTGCCGGTGCTGCGCAAGGATTTCATGGTCGATCCCTACCAGATCTACGAATCGCGCGTGATGGGCGCCGACTGCGTGCTGCTGATCGCCGCCTGCCTGGACGATGCGCAGATGGCCGAGATGGAGCAGATCGCGTTCAGCCTGGACATGGCCGTGCTGGTGGAGGTGCACGACGGCGCCGAGCTGCAGCGCGCGCTGCGGCTCAAGACGCCGCTGGTGGGCATCAACAACCGCAACCTGCGGACCTTCGAGGTGGACATCCAGACCTCGATCATGCTCAAGCCCGAGGTGCCGGCCGACCGCCTGCTGGTGACCGAATCCGGCATCCTGAGCACGACCGATGTGAAAACGATGCGCGACGCCGGCATCGACGCCTTCCTGGTGGGCGAGGCCTTCATGCGCGCCAAGGAACCCGGCGAGGCGCTGGCCAAGCTGTTCGCCTGACGGCAGGCGGGGCAGCGGGCCTGTGCCCGTCTGCGCGCCCGCCAGCCCGCGGGCCGTGGCCGTGACTGCGACCGTCGCAGCCCGCCCGAGTGGCCGGCGCATGGTAGTGGGGGCACTGGCGGCAGGCGCCGTACGCGGTGGGCCGCCAGGCACTCTCCAAGCAGGAGCAGTCAGCGCTGGCCCCTCCAGCTTTTTGTAGAGAAAACGTTCTGAAATGACCGATACACCTGCGCAAACCGCTACGCAATTGATGAGCGCCGACCCCGGCGACTGGCGCGTCGCGCCCGGCTGGCAAGGGGTGGTCGATGCCTACTTCGCCTCGGCGACCGGCCAGCAGCTGCTGGGCTACCTGCAGCAGCGCCTGGCGGCGGGTGCGGTCATCTTTCCGCCCCAGCCGCTGCGGGCGCTGGAGCTGACGGCGCCCGAGGACGTGCGCGTGGTCATTCTGGGCCAGGACCCCTACCACGGCCGGGGCCAGGCCGAGGGGCTGGCGTTCTCGGTCGCGTCCGGCGTGCGCATGCCGCCGTCGCTGCTGAACATCTTCAAGGAAATGCAGCGCGACCTGGGCGTGCCGTTTCCACCCTTCCCGCAGCCCGGGGGCTCGCTGGTCAAGTGGGCGCACAACGGCGTGCTGCTGCTCAACACCTGCCTGACGGTGGAAGAGGGCCAGGCCGCCAGCCACAGCAAGCGTGGCTGGGAGGTGTTGACCGATGCCGTGATCCGCCAGGTGGCCGAGCAGGGCAAGCCGACGGTGTTCATGCTCTGGGGCAGCCATGCCCAGTCCAAGCGCGTGCTGATTCCCGCCGACCGTGGCCATCTGGTGCTGATGAGCAACCACCCCTCGCCCCTGTCGGCGCTGCGCCCGCCCGTGCCCTTCATCGGCAACGGCCATTTCAGCCAGGCGCGCGATTTCCGCCAGCAGCACGGATACTGACGGGCCTATGTCGACACCCTCGCCCTATATCGTTGGCCGCATTCCCAAGCTGCCGCCCAAGTACGCCCTGATCGTCATGCCACTGCTGATGTCCGGAATGATGTCCGGCATCATCTGCATGGTGAACCTGGTGCGCGCCCTGGGCTGGAGCCGCGCGGCCCTGGCCGCCTGGCCCGGCACCTGGCTGCTGGCCTGGGCCGTGGCCTTCCCGACGGTGCTGCTGGTGATCCCCGTGGTCAAGCGCATCACGGGGCGGCTGGTGCGCCTGTCCTGAGGCCGAACCGACGGCGGCGGGCCGGCTAGCCCCGGCCGCGCACGCTGAGCCAGATATTGACCAGACCGCAGCCCAGGATCACCGCGATCCCGGCCAGGGACAGCCCGTCCGGGCGCTGGTCGAAGAACAGCCAGCCCATCAGCATGGCGAAGCCGATCTGGCTGTAGAGGAAGGGCGACACCACCGACGGCGTGGCGTGGATGTAGGCCTGCAGCAGCAGCAGGTGGCCCACGCCGCTGCACACGCCCATCAGGCCCACGGCGGCCCAGACCTGCCAATGGGGCACGGGCTCCCACAGCCAGGGGATCAGCGGGGCCGTCGCCAGCACCGGCAGCCAGGTGGTGTACAGCTGGGTGGTGGTGGGTGGGTCCAGGCGCGCCAGGCGGCTGCCCAGCAACTGGTAGGTGGTGCCGCACAGCAGCACGCCGACCGGGGCCAGGGCCATCCAGCCCAGGGGCAGTCCATCCTGTTCGGGGCGGACGATGGCGATGACAGCAATCAGCCCGATCACCAGCAGCGTCCAGCGCACGGCGCTCACTTTTTCACCAAACAGCAGGGCCGAGGCGACCACGATCAGCAAAGGGCCGGCCGACCACACGGCGGTGAAGTTGGCCAGCGGCATGTGCTGGATGCAGTAGAAGGCGAACACCGTGGTCAGCACCCCGCTGAGCGCGCGGCCCAGCTGGAACTTCGGGTGCTGTGTGCGCAGGGCGCGCAGGCCCTGGCGCGGCAGGACCACGGCCGTGGTCACCAGTGCCTGGGCCACGAAGCGCAGCCAGACCACCATCAGCATCGGCAGGAACTGGCCGGAAAATTTGGTGCCGCTGTCCAGCAGCGCGAACAGGGCGCAGGCCGCGACGGTCAGGGCGATGCCGGTCAGCGCGGCCCGGGCGGGGGAGATGGCGGGCGCACACCCGGAGACGGAGGACATCCAGTCCACCCACTTTCTGCAAAAACATCCCCGCAGCCACGGCGGGGGCGGCGGGCGGCAGGACCGCCCGGGTGCGGGCGCCCCATGCGGCCGGCACGGCTGGCGATTGTAGGGGCTGGGGTGGCGGTGCCGGGCGGTGGCGCGGGCCGGTGGCCGCGCCGCTGTCGGGGCGGTGACACCGGGTGCCCGGGACTGATCTGCATCAGCGTGGCGCGGCTTTGCGCAACTTTACAAAACCCATACCAGTCTTATTGAGAATTATTCTCATAGAATGGGCCGCAGTGCCGGTGGGAAGTGCCGGCCTTGAACAAGGGAAGAATTGATGAACGGCTTGTTGACGCGCCGCCATGTGCTGGGTGGCTTGGGAGTGCTGGTAACCATGCCCTGGGCGGTGGCCCAGACGGCAGAGACCTTGAAGGTGCAGGACAACACGGGCGAGGTGAGCGTGCCGCGCCGGCCCAAGACCGTGCTGGTGTTCGACCTGGGCGCGCTGGACATCATCCAGTCCCTGGGCGGCGAGGTGCAGGGCGTGCCCAACCAAGCCGTGCCCGAGCTGCTGCACAAGTACCGCGACAGCGCCAAGTACCCGCAGATCGGCAGCCTGTTCGAGCCCGATTACGAAAAGGTCAAGGCCCTCAAGCCCGACCTGATCATTGCCGGCAACCGCACCCTGCCCAAGATCGACGAGCTCAAGAAGTTCGGCCCGGTGCTGGATGTGACCATCGACAACCAGAACCAGATGGCCCACGTGTACCGCAACATCCGCAGCATCGCGGCCATCTATGGCGTGCCCGACCAGGGCGAGCAGCAGATCCAGTCGATCGAGGCGGCCATCGCCGAGCTGAAGGCCAAGGCCGCCGGCAAGGGCGGGGCGCTGTTCCTGATGACCAACGGCGGCAAGCTCAGCGTCTACGGTCCCGGCTCGCGCTTCGACATGCTGTACTCGGTGTTCGGCATCAGCCCCACCAAGGACAAGATCGAGGTGTCCAAGCACGGCCAGGCCGTGTCCTTTGAATACCTGCTCAAGGCCAACCCCGACTGGCTGCTGGTGCTGGACCGCGATGCCGCCATCGGCAAGGACGGCGATGCGGCCAAGAAACTGCTGGACAACAAGTTGGTGCACGCCACCAAGGCCTGGCGCCAGCAGCGCGTGGTCTACCTGAATGCGGCCAACTGGTACACGCTGTCCAACGCGGGCCCGGCCGCCCTGAAGGAGAACCTGAAGCAGCTGTCCGATGCCTTCTCCGCATAAGCACACACCCGCCGGGCGCATGGCGCTGGCGTGGACAGGGGCCCTCGTGGCCCTTTTTGCTTTGGCGCTGTGGAGCCTGGCGGTCGGCGTCAGCGACGTGTCGTGGAACACGCTGTGGTCCCGCCACGAGGACGACATGGTGGCCCAGGTGCTGATGTACGCGCGCGTGCCGCGCACGCTGGCGCTGATGCTGGCGGGCAGCGCCATGGCCGTGGCCGGCCTGCTGATGCAGATGCTGGCGCGCAACCACTTTGTCGAGCCGTCAACCATGGGCACGGTCGAGTCGGCCACCCTGGGCATGCTGGTGTGCATGCTGTGGGCGCCGCAGTGGTCGGTGCTGGCCAAGATGGGGGTGTCGGCGGTGACGGCCATGGCCGGCACGGCCCTGTTCATGGCGGTGCTGTCGCGCATCCGCCTGCGCTCGGCCTGGATCGTGCCCCTGGTGGGCCTGATCCTGGCGGGCGTGCTGGAGGCCGCGGCCACCTTCCTGGCCTACCAGTACGACATGCTGCAGTCGCTGCGTGCGTTCTCGAATGGCGATTTTTCCGTGGTGGTCGAAGGCCGCTACGAGCTGCTGTGGCTGTCCCTGGGCGTGACGGTGCTGGCCTGCCTGGCGGCCGACCGCTTCACGGTGGCCGGGCTGGGCGAGTCGTTCGCCACCAACCTGGGCCTGAACTACCAGCGCCTGGTGCTGCAGGGGCTGATCGTGGTCTCGGTGGTCACGGCCTGCATCGTGGTGACCGTGGGCGCGATCCCGTTTGTCGGCCTGATCGTGCCGAACGTGGTGCGCCTGGTGCTGGGCGACAACGTGCGCCGCAGCGTGCTGTGGGTGGCCCTGGCCGGGGCGGCGCTGACGCTGCTGTGCGACCTGTTTGGCCGTCTCGTCATCGCCCCGTATGAAGTGCCCGTGGGCACCGTCATGGGCGTGGTGGGCAGTGCCTTGTTCCTGGTGATTTTGCTGCGCCGCCGGGCGCGGCCGGAGTGACGCCATGGCTGGCGATGCAAGCAAGGCCCTGCAGGCCGGGGTCTGGACCCGCAACTGGTCGCGCCAGGGCGTGCGCCTGATGGCGCTGGCGGTGTTGGCGGTGGTGACGCTGCTGGCCTTCATGACGCTGGGCGTGGAGGCCGACTGGGCCTTCGTGCTACAGCACCGGGGCACCAAGGCGCTGACCATGCTGGTGGTGGCCTGTGCGCTGGGCATGTCCACCGTGGTGTTCCAGACGGTGACGCACAACACCATCCTGACCCCTGCGGTCATGGGGCTGGATGCGCTGTACCTGTTCCTGCAGGCGGTGCTGGTGCTGGTGCTGGGCTCCGTGGGCGTGGTGCAGCTGGGCCTGCTGCCCAAGTACGGCCTGGAGATCGTGCTGATGGTGGCCCTCAGCGTGGGGCTGATGCGCTGGCTGTTCACCGGCCACGCCAGCAGCCTGCACCTGATGCTGCTGGTGGGCATGGTGATGGGCATCCTGTTTCGCAGCATGACCAGCTTTGCCATGCGCATGATCGATCCCAACGAGTTCGCGACGCTGCAGGACCGCATGTTCGCCAACTTCAACACCATCCACACGCAGCTGCTGCTGCCGTCGCTGGTGGTGCTGGCGCTGGGTACGGCCTTCTTCTGGCGCCGCCGCCATGTGCTGGATGTGCTGGCCCTGGGGCGCGATGCCGCCGTCAACCTGGGCGTGCACTACCAGCGCCAGGTGCTGCAGCTGCTGGTGGTGATGTGCGCCATGGTGGCCATCTCCACGGCCCTGGTCGGCCCGGTCACCTTCTTCGGCCTGCTGGTGGCCAACATGGCCTACCAGTGGATGGGCACACGCCGCCACGCCTGGGTGCTGCCGGCGGTGGTGCTGTGGGGCTGCGTGCTGCTGCTGGCCGGGCAGGTGGTGCTGGAGCGGGTGCTGGGCTTCAACTCCGCCCTGTCGGTGGTGGTGGAATTTGTCGGCGGGCTGGTGTTCATCTACCTGCTGATGCGCAAGGGTAAGCAATGATCGAAACACGCAAGGTGGTGAAAGTCCACGGAACGACGACCGTGCTGCACGGGGTGGATGTGCAGATTCCGGCCGGCCAGCTGACGGCCATCATCGGCCCCAATGGTGCGGGCAAGAGCACACTGCTGGCCCTGGTCAGCCGCCTGGCGCCGATCACCTCGGGGACGGCCAGCGTGGCCGGCCTGGACGTGGGCAAGACCGCCAGCGACGCGCTGGCCAAGGTGATGGCCATCCTGCGCCAGAACAACCAGTCGGCCCTGCGCCTGACGGTGCGCGATCTGGTGGGCTTTGGCCGCTTCCCGCACAGCAAGGGGCGCATGACGGGCGAGGACCTGCGCCATGTGGACGAGGCCCTGGCTTTCTTGCAGCTGGAGCCGCTGGCCGACCGCTTTCTGGATGAGCTTTCGGGCGGCCAGCGCCAGCGCGCCTACATCGCCATGGTGCTGTGCCAGGACACGCCCTACATCCTGCTGGACGAGCCGCTGAACAACCTGGACATGGCCCACGCCGTCAGCATGATGCGCCTGCTGCGCCGCATGGTGGACGAGCGCGGCAAGACCGTGGTGGTGGTGCTGCACGACATCAACTTCGCCAGCTGCTACGCCGACCACATCCTGGCCATGAAGGACGGGCGCGTGGCCTACGAGGGCTCGCCCCTGCAGGTGGTGCAGGATGCGGTGCTGTCCAGCCTGTACGGGCTGGAGGTGTCGGTGCACGAGGTCAAGGGCCAGCGCCTGTGCCACTACTTCGCCTGAGGTGGTGCTGCTGAAAAGGTGAGCGCCTGGCGCGCATGAAAAAAGGACTTCAAGGTGTTGGTGCCTTGAAGTCCTTTTGCTTTCAGCGCTGGCAGCTATGCTTTTTGCTGGCTCAGCGGCGGCGCTCCAGCAGCATGGAGTCGCCATAGCTGAAGAAGCGGTAGCCCTGGGCGATCGCGTGCTGGTAGACCTGCATGATGTGCTGGTAGCCCGCGAAGGCGCTGACCAGCATCATCAGCGTGCTCTTGGGCAGGTGGAAGTTGGTGATCAGTGCGTCCACCACGCGGAACTCGAAGCCCGGCGTGATGAAGATGTTGGTGTCGCCCGTGATCTGGCCGGTGCGCGCCCAGGACTCCAGCGTGCGCACGCTGGTCGTGCCCACGGCGATGATGCGCCCGCGCCGCTGGCGGCAGCGCTCCAGCGCGGCCAGGGTCTCGAGCGGGATGTTGTACCACTCGCTGTGCATCTGGTGCTCGGCCAGGTTCTCGGTCTTGACCGGCTGGAAGGTGCCCGCGCCCACGTGCAGCGTCACGGCGGCGGTCTCCACGCCCTTGGCCTTCAGCGCCGCCAGCACCTGGTCATCGAAGTGCAGCGCCGCCGTCGGCGCGGCCACGGCGCCGGGTTGGCTGGCGAAGACGGTCTGGTAGCGCTCGGTGTCCTCGGCCGCGTCGGGATCGACCTCGGCGTTCTGCTGGCGCTCGATGTAGGGTGGCAGCGGCAGGTGGCCGAACTGGTCCATCAGCTCCCAGGGCGTTTCGCCGCGGGCGCCGGTCAGGGCAAAGCGGAACAGCGGACCGCTCTCGTCGGGCCAGCGGCCCAGCAGCACGGCGTCAAAGCCGCCGCCCTGGAGGCCGCCGCACAGGTGGATGCGGGCCCCGGGCAGGGGCTTCTTGCTGACCTTCATGTGGGCCACGACTTCGTTGCCCTGCAGCACGCGCTCGATCAGCAGCTCCAGCTTGCCACCGCTGGCCTTCTCGCCAAAGACGCGCGCCTTGACCACCTTGGTGTCGTTGAACACCAGCAGGTCGCCCTCGTGCAGCAGCCCGGGCAGGTCCTTGAAGATACGGTCCACCAGCTCCGGCGCGCGTGCATCCAGCAGGCGGGAGGCGCTGCGCTCGGCAGCCGGGTGTTGGGCAATCAGGTGCTCGGGGAGCACAAAGTCGAAATCGCTGAGCGTGTGCGCGCGGGGGCTGAGAGACATGCGTGTGCTTGAGGGCCTGACAAGCCCGTTCCAAGGTGAAAAAACCAAAGACCGCGATTCTCGCAAATCTGCAGCGCCCTGCGCGGCAACTGGCCGGCAATGTCCCTGATGGCCTCGGGTAAGCCCTAGGCACGAAGACCGCTTCCTTTGATGCGGGTCACAGCTGGGTGGTAAAACATCCTTACACTTGATTACAGACTCCCCCTCTGGATGACTGCACTTCATGGACACCTCTTTCGCATGGGACCAGCATTTCGTGACGGACCTGGATGCCGTGGACGAGCAGCACCATGCGTTGGTGGACCTGTTCAACGAGCTGAGCCAGGGCCTGTTTTCCAAGCGCAGCGACCGTGAGGTGGTGCTGGCCGATACCTACGCGCGCCTGCTGTCGTACACCGAGCACCACTTCCAGGAAGAGGAAGCGCTGATGGCCCAGTACGCCGTGGACCCGCGCCACGTCGAAAGCCACCACAGCATGCACCAGCAGTTCGTGGAGCAGGTCATCATGCTGTGGGCGCAGCGCACCACCATGACCGACCCCGCCACCACGCTGGTCGGCTTTCTGACCTCCTGGCTGGGTCTGCACATCCTGGGCATCGACCAGTCGATGGCGCGCCAGATCAAGTCCATCCGCCAGGGCATGACCCCGGCCGCGGCCTACGACAAGGAGCGCGGCAACCACGACAACGGCACACAGGCGCTGCTGAAGATGATCGGCAAGCTCTACACCGCGCTGTCGGCCCAGAACGCCCAGCTGGCGCTGGCCAACCAGACGCTGGAGGCCCGCGTGGCGCGGCGCACGCGTGAGCTGGAGGCGGCCAACGCCCGCCTCAAGGCCTATTCCTGCACCGACGCCCTGCTGGGCATTGCCAACCGCGCGCACTTCAACGAGCGCCTGGAGCAGGTGTGCGCCATGGCCCGGCGCAGCGTGCGCCCGGTGGGCATGGTGCTGGTCGATGTGGACGACTTCAAACGTTACAACGACCGCTACGGCCACCTGCAAGGCGATGCCTGCCTGCAGGCCGTGGCCCAGGCCATCCAGGGCTGCGTGCACCGCGAGACCGACCTGGTGGCGCGCTATGGCGGCGAGGAATTCGCCGTGATCCTGCCCGACACCGACCTGGACGGCGCCTATGCCGTGGCGCAGCGCATGGTGGAGGCTGTGCGCGCCCTGGGCTGGGTGCATGAAAGCTCGCAGGCGGCCCAGGTGGTCACGATCAGCGCCGGGGCCTACAGCATGGTGCCGACGATCGCCGGGGCCAAGCTGCTGCTGCGGGGCGCCGACGAGGCGCTGTACCAGGCCAAGGGCCGGGGCCGCAATTGCGCCATGAAGCTGCAACTGCTGCAGACCGCCCCCGCCGAGGGCAGCGCGCCCTGAGTAGCACCCGGCCTCAGGCCAGCGCGGTGGCGGCTTTCTGCCACAGGCTGTCCAGGTTCTGAAACGGCCATTGCGCCGGGTCCTCGCGCGACACGATGCGTTCCTCGGGCAGCTGGCGCAGGTCCAGCAGCCGGGCGGGGCGCAGCAGGCGCTGCTGCCCGACGTGGTAGAAGGCCATGACCTGGGGCGTGGACAGGCTGGCCTGCGCGGGGGCGCAGACCACGCCCAGCAGCCCGGACTGCAGGCGCACCAGGCTGCCGATGGGGTAGATGCCCATGGTTTTCACAAAGCTCTCGAACAGCTGCGCGTCCAGGTGGCCGCCGCACCATTCGGACATGCGCTGCAGGGCAATGCCCGGTGACCAGGCCTGCTTGTAGGGCCGGTCCGAGGTGATGGCGTCGTAGATGTCGCAGATCGTGGCCATGCGCGTCAGCAGGGGAATGGCGTCACCGGCCAGCCCCTGTGGATAGCCCCGACCGTCCAGGCGTTCGTGGTGGTGCAGGCAGGCGTGCAGCACGGCGGCATCCTGCACACAGGCCTGCAGCATGGCGTGGCCCCGCACGGGGTGCAGTTTCATCTGCGCAAACTCTGCCTCGGTCAGTGCGCCGGGCTTGTTGAGGATCTGCAGGTCCATGTGTGCCTTGCCCATGTCGTGCAGCAGCCCGGCCATGCCGGCCTGGTGGACCTGGCCCGGGGTGTGGCCCAGTTTCTTGGCCAGCGCCACCATCAGGCCGCAGACCGCCACCGAGTGCATGTAGGTGTAGTTGTCCAGCGTTTTCAGGCGCGCCACGCTGATCAGGGCATCGGGGTGGCGTTCGACGGAGCTGGTGATCTCCTGGACCAGGTTCTGCGCCGTGGTCATGTCCACCGCCTGGCCCATGCGGGCCTCGCTGAACATGTGCATCACGGCGTCGCGGGCTTCGGCGCACAGCGCGGCCGCGCGCTGCACCTCGCTGCCCAGGGTCACCGGACCCTCGGCCGCAGGCTGCGTGGCCGGGGCGGTGGGTGGCGGTGCGGGCAGGTCACGCCCCCGGTCGGTATCGATCCACAGCTCCTGGACCGGGCTGGCGCGCAGCTTGTCCAGCACCTCGGCCTTGTCGAGCAGAAAGGACGTGCGCCAAAACGGGTGTGATAACCATGGCCCGCAGAGCGCATGGACATGCATGCCGATTTCCAGCTGATCAACACGGATTTTTTTGAGCATGGGTCGAAAAGGCGGAGAACGTAACAACTGGATACGCACACGCCCATGGTAGCCTTTTCCCCTCTCCCTGCAATTGCGTCAACTGCTACCGCTCCATGTCCGCCCCCTCCGCATCGCCCGCCAAGAAAACAGCCCCCAGTGCGGCCCTGCAGGCCATGCACAAGCTGGGGCTGGTGCGCGATATCGACCTGGCGTTGCACCTGCCGCTGCGCTACGAGGATGAGACGCGCATCACCCTGCTGCGCAACGCCCGCGATGGCGACACCGTGCAGATCGAGGCCACGGTCACGCAGTGCGAGGTGCAACTGCGCCCGCGCCGCATGCTCAAGGTGACGGTGGACGACGGCACGGGCGAATGCGTGCTGACCTTCTTCAGCTTCTACCCGTCGCAGCAAAAGAGCATGGCTGTGGGCGCGGTGCTGCGCATCCGCGGCGAGGTCAAGGGCGGCTTCTGGGGGCGGCAGATGCTGCACCCCGCGTTCAAGGCCGCCGGCGGCGAGCTGCCCCAGGCCCTGACGCCGGTCTACCCCACGGCGGCCGGCCTGCCCCAGCCCTACCTGCGCCGCGCCATCGCCAGTGCCATGCAGCGCGTGCAACTGCCCGAAACCCTGCCGCCCGGCACGCCGCCGCCGGTGATGAACTATTGGGGTGAAAACGGCCTGCAGCCCTTGATGGGGCTGCGCGAAGCGCTGCATTTTTTACACCACCCGACCCCCGATGTGGCCCTGGCCACGCTGGAAGACCACAGCCACCCGGCCTGGCAGCGCCTGAAGGCCGAGGAACTGCTGGCCCAGCAGCTGTCCCAGTTCCGTGCCAAGCGCGAACGGGCGCTGCTGAAGGCCCCGGTGCTGACGGTGCCCACACCCGCCCCGGGCACGCTGACGCTGGTGGAGCAGTTTCTGCAGCAGCTGCCGTTCGGCCTGACCGGGGCCCAGCAGCGCGTGTGCCGCGAGATCGCCGAGGACATGGCCCGCCCTCTGCCCATGCACCGCCTGCTGCAGGGCGATGTGGGCTCGGGCAAGACCGTGGTGGCGGCCATGTCGGCCATGGTCTGCATCGCCGCGGGCTGGCAGTGCGCGCTGATGGCGCCCACGGAAATCCTGGCCGAGCAGCATTTCGGCAAGCTGGTCGGCTGGCTGGAGCCCATCCTGGCGCCGCTGGGCAAGAAGGTGGCCTGGCTGTCCGGCGCACAGAAAAAGAAGGAGCGCGCCGCCATGCTGGCCCTGGTCGCCAGCGGCGAAGCGGCCCTGGTGGTGGGCACGCACGCGGTCATCCAGCAGCAGGTGGAATTCCACAACCTGGCCCTGGCCGTGATCGACGAGCAGCACCGCTTTGGCGTCGCCCAGCGCCTGGCATTGCGGCAAAAGCTGGCCCATGCCGGGCTGGAGCCGCACCTGCTGATGATGAGCGCCACGCCCATCCCACGCACCCTGGCCATGAGCTATTACGCCGACCTGGATGTGTCCGTCATCGACGAGCTGCCGCCGGGCCGCACGCCCATCGTGACCAAGGTCATCTCGGACAGCCGCAAGGACGAGGTCATCGCCCGCATCGGGGCCCAGGTGGCGGCCGGGCGGCAGGTGTACTGGGTGTGCCCGCTGATCGAGGAAAGCGAGGCGCTGGACCTGTCGAACGCCACGGCCACGCACACCGATCTGAGCGAGGCCCTGCCTGGCGTGATGGTGGGGCTGCTGCACTCGCGCATGCCCACGGCCGAGAAGAAGGCGGTGATGGAGCTGTTCACCGCCGGCATCATGGGCGTGCTGGTGTCGACCACGGTGATCGAGGTGGGGGTGGACGTGCCCAACGCCAGCCTGATGGTGATCGAGCATGCCGAACGCTTTGGCCTCTCGCAGCTGCACCAGCTGCGCGGCCGGGTGGGGCGGGGCGCTGCGGCCTCGGCCTGCGTGCTGCTGTACTCGGTCAACGACAACGGCCGCCTGTCGGACACCGGCAAGGAGCGGCTGCGCGCCATGGCCGAGACCAACGACGGCTTCGAGATCGCGCGGCGCGACCTGGAAATCCGCGGCCCTGGCGAGTTTTTGGGCGCCCGCCAGTCCGGGGATGCTTTGCTGCGGTTTGCCGACCTGGAGCGGGACGTGGCCCTGCTGGAATGGGCGCGCGAGCTGGCGCCCACCATGCTGCAGCGCTACCCGCACCTGGCGGACCTGCACATCCAGCGTTGGCTGGGCGCCAAGTCCGAGTTCCTCAAGGCGTAGGACAAGCGCGGCTTTGGGCGAAATAATCAGGCATGCGGCCGTGCAGAGAAAGCTAGCCTGCTATACATTCGATTACATCCCCGCTTTGCACTTTCAACCCACGAACTGCGATAGGCGCACGTTCCGCCCATGACACTGACTGAACTGAAATACATTGTTGCCGTAGCCCGAGAAAAGCATTTTGGTCGCGCCGCAGACGCGTGCTATGTGTCGCAGCCCACCTTGTCGGTGGCCATCAAGAAGCTGGAAGAGGAGCTGGACGTCAAGATTTTCGAGCGCAGCGCGGGCGAAGTCTCGGTCACGCCCCTGGGTGAGTCCATCGTGCGGCAGGCCCAAAGTGTGTTGGAACAGGCGGCGGAGATCAAGGAAATCGCCAAGCGCGGCAAGGACCCGCTGTCGGGCGTGCTGACGCTGGGGGTGATCTACACCATTGGCCCCTACCTGCTGCCGGAGCTGGTGCGCAACTCCATCAAGATGACGCCGCAGATGCCGCTGATGTTGCAGGAGAACTTCACGGTCAAGTTGCTGGAGATGCTGCGCACCGGGGAGATCGATTGCGCCATCGTGGCCGAACCCTTCCCCGACACCGGCCTGGCGATGGCGCCGCTGTACGACGAGCCCTTCATGGCCGCCGTGCCCAGCGCCCACCCGCTGGCGCAGCAGGAATCGGTGACCACCACCGAGCTGAAGAACGAGACCATGCTGCTGCTGGGCGCGGGCCACTGCTTCCGCGACCATGTGCTGGAGGTGTGTCCCGAGTTCGCGCGCTACGCCAGCAATGCCGAAGGCATCCGCCGCACCTTCGAGGGCTCGTCCCTGGAAACCATCAAGCACATGGTGGCCGCCGGTATGGGTGTGACCCTGGTGCCCCGCCTGTCCGTGCCCAACGAGGCCCTGGTCACGCAGCGCCGCCGCAGCTCGGACGATCCGCACATCCGCTACCTGCCCATCCGTGGCGACGACGGCAATACGCCGCCCAGCCGCCGTGTCGTGCTGGTGTGGCGCCGCAGCTTCACCCGCTATGAAGCGATTGCCGCGCTGCGCAACGCCGTCTACGCCTGCGATCTGCCCGGCGTCAGCCTGCTGACCTGAGCGGCGGCGGGCTATCCGTCCCATTGGCCCAAGTCATGAAACCGACATGCCGTGCTCTGCGGCATGCGCTAAAGTCGTAAGGCCGACCGTGCCTGCGCATGTGGCGCACACGGCGCCCCGTTCAGTGTTTGAGGAGAAATACCATGGCGAAAGAATCGACCAAGACCAACAAGAAGCAGCCTGTGAAGGCTTCTGTGGCTGCTGGTGTTGCAATCAATATCGGAATCAGTGACGAAGACCGTGCAGCGATGGCGCAGGGCCTGTCGCGCCTGCTGGCCGACACCTACACCCTGTACCTGACCACGCACAACTTCCACTGGAACGTGACCGGTCCCATGTTCAATGCCCTGCACAACATGTTCATGGACCAGTACACCGAGCTGTGGAACGCCGTGGACCCGATCGCCGAGCGCATCCGCTCGCTGGGCCACCCCGCCCCCGGTTCCTACGCCCAGTTCGGCAAGCTGACCAGCCTGGCGGACGTGCCTGCCACGCCGCCCAAGGCCAAGGACATGATCCGCATCCTGGTCGAGGGCAATGAGGCCGTGGCGCGCACCGCGCGCAGCCTGTTCCCTCTGGCCGACAAGGCCAGCGACGAACCCACGGCCGACCTGCTGACCCAGCGCCTGACCGTGCACGAGCAGACCGCCTGGATGCTGCGCTCGATGCTGGAAGAGTGACACCCCGCGCCGGCGCCCGTGCGCCGCGCCCCGCCACAACGCCCGCTGCCAGCGGGCGTTGTGCATTTGGCGCGACAATTTGCCCATGACCCGTCCTGCTTCTCCCGGTGCCGCTGTGGCACCCCGCTCCAAACTGTCGCTGTACCTGGACCTGATCCGCTGGAACCGCCCGGCCGGCTGGCTGGTGCTGGTCTGGCCCACGCTGGCCGCGCTGTGGGTGGCGGCCGAAGGTTTCCCGGGCTGGCACCTGCTGCTGGTGTTCGTCGCCGGCACGGTGCTGATGCGCAGCGCGGGCTGCACCATCAACGACATTGCCGACCGCGATTTCGACCGGCATGTGAAGCGCACCACCCAGCGCCCCATCACCAGCGGCCAGGTCAGCGTCAAAGAGGCGGCGCTGGTGGGCCTGGTGCTGACCCTGGTGGCCTTCGCCCTGGTGCTGACCACGCGCTGGGAGGCCGTGGCCTGGTCCGTGCCCGCCGTGCTGTTCACCATCCTCTACCCCTTCACCAAGCGCTTCTTTGCCATGCCCCAAGCCTTCCTGGGCATTGCCTTCAACTTCGGCATCGTGATCGCCTTTGCGGCGGTCACGGGCGAGGTGGGCTGGACCGCCTGGACCCTGTGGCTGGCCAACATGTTCCTGGTGCTGGCCTACGACACCGAATACGCCATGGTGGACCGCGACGACGATCTGAAGATCGGCATGAAGACCTCGGCCATCACCCTGGGGCGCTGCGACGTGCCGGCCATCATGGGCTTTTTTATGCTGTGCCTGGGCCTGACCGTCTGGGCGGTGCTGCCCCAGGGCCTGGGCTGGCCGTTCTGGCTGGGCCTGGGTGTGGCCGCGGCGCAGGTGCTGTGGCATTACACGCTGATCAAGGACCGCACGCGCGAAGGCTGCTTTGTGGCCTTCAGCAAGAGCCATTACATCGGCATGAGCCTGTTTGCGGGAATTGCCCTGGGCTTCGCGCTGCGTTAGGCCGCTGCGGGCGGAACTTCGCCGTGCCGGGGCACGCTGTCTGCCCAGTGCTTGCGAGGGGCCAGGCGCCCCTTGTTTCATGCCCGCAGCCCGCGGGCATCGCGCAGAAAGTGGGAAGATGCAACGCAGACATTGGCTGGGCGTCGCCGCAGGCGCGGCGGCCCTGGCCGCCACAGGAGTCCCTATGAGCATGAGCCACACGCTGGATGGCGCCGCGGCGCAGGCCGGCATCACCGCGCTGCGGCCCTCGGCACGCATGCCGGTGCTGTTCGTCGGCCATGGCAGCCCCATGAATGCGATCGAGGACAACGCTTACCGCCGCAGCTGGCAGCAACTGGGCCAGCAGTTGCTGGCCCGGGCCGAGCGCCCGCAGCTGGTGCTGTGCATCTCCGCCCACTGGATCACGCAGGGCCAGGGCAGCTGGCTGACGGGCATGGCCCAGCCCCGGACCATCCATGACTTTGGCGGCTTCCCCGATGAGCTGTTTGCCCAGCAATACCCTGCGCCGGGCGCACCGGTGGTGGCGCAGCAGTTGGCCAGCCAGCTGCACATGCCGCACAGCCAGCAGGCGCTGGGGGTGGATGCGGACGGCTGGGGCCTGGACCACGGCACCTGGAGCGTGCTCAAGCCCATGTTCCCGGCCGCCGACATCCCCGTGGTGCAGCTGAGCATCGACTACCGCCGCCCGTCGGCCGAGCATTTCGCCCTGGGGCAGCAGCTGCAGGCCCTGCGGGAGCGCGGCGTGCTGATCGTGGGCAGCGGCAATGTGGTGCACAACCTGCGCGCCCTGCAGCGCACGCAGTCGCCCCTGCAGGCCTATGACTGGGCGATCGAGTTCGACCAGATGGTGACCGGGCTGGTGGAGCGGGGGGATCTGGCGCGGCTGGGCGACTTCCAGCAGCTGGGCACGGTGGCGCAGATGGCCCACCCGACCTACGACCACTACCTGCCGCTGTTGTATGCGGCCGGGGCCGTGCACCCGGGCGAAGTGGCCCAGTTCTTCAACGCCGACTTCCAGATGGCCGCCATTTCCATGCGCTCCATGGTGTGGGGCGTCTAGGGTGCTGGCCGGGCGCTGCGGTGGACTCCCAGGCGTGCCAAGGCATTCCTTTTTTGTGAGCTTTTAGCGCTGGCTGGCTGTGCGCGGAAGGCGGTTTTGGTGCTGAATCAGCGGCCGAACTCCTGCGCCAGTTCCTGGGCGCGGGCTTCGGCCTTGCGCAGCGCCGCGATGAAGGTCTGGGGCAAGCCGGCCTGCTGCATGTGGGTGATGGCGGCGTAGGTGGTGCCGCCCTTGCTGGTCACGCGCTCGCGCAGCACGCTGGCGGGCTCGTCGGAGCGGGCCGCCAGTTCCGACGCCCCCTGGAAGGTGGCCACGGCCATCTGGTAGGCCTGCTCGGCGGTCAAGCCCATGTCCACGCCGGCCTGCGTCATGGCTTCCAGCAGCAGGAACACATATGCCGGGCCGGAGCCGGACAGGGCCGTCACGGCGTTCAGCTTGGCTTCGGCATCCACCCACACCAGCTGGCCGGTGGTGCCGATCACGCGCTCGATCAGGGCCTGGCCCTCGGCGTCCACCTCGGGGCGGGCGAACAGGCCGGTCATGCCCTTGCTGACCAGGGCCGGGGTGTTGGGCATGGCGCGCACGATGCGGCCCGTGCCCAGCCACTGCGCGATGCTGTCGGTGGTGATGCCGGCCGCCACGCTCAGGTGCAGGACCTGGGCGGTGTGGGGGGCGGCGGCAGCGGCGGCGTCCTTGAAGGTCTGGGGCTTGACGGCCCAGACCACCAGGTCGGCCGCGGCCAGGGCCGCGCTGGCTGCGGGCAGGGCGTCGATGCCGAACTTGGCTTTCAGCGCATCGCGCGCCGCCTCAAAGGGTTCGACCACGGTGATCTGGCTGGCGGGCAGACCGTTGGCGATCAGGCCGCCGATGATGGCACTGGCCATGTTGCCGCCGCCGATGAAGGCGATGCGGGTGGAGGGTGTCTGGCTCATAAACAAGGCTTTCCGAAGGTGTGAAGAAATCAGAGCTGAATGCGCAGTTTGGTCAATCGTTTCAGTGTGTTTTCTATTTGAAATCAAACGTGGATCAGCGTGATCAGCTCTCTTTTTGTGCGTTGCTGCAGATCAGGCAGCAGTGGTCTGGCGCACCGCGCGTTCCCAGCGCGCCATCAGCTCGTCGGCGCGGGACTTGTCCATGGTGGGGACGAAGCGGCGCTCGGCCTTCCACAGCGACGACAGTTCTTGCGTGCTTTGGTAAACGCCGCTGGACAAGCCGGCCAGGTAGGCCGCCCCCAGCGCGGTGGTCTCCACGCAGGCCGGGCGCACCACGGGGATGCCCAGCAGGTCGGCCTGGAACTGCATCAGCAGGTTGTTGACGCAGGCACCGCCATCCACGCGCAGCTCGCTCACGGCCGCGCCGCCGTTGGCCACCGCATCGCGGCTCATGGCCAGCAGCAGGGCGGCGCTCTGGTAGGCGATGGACTCCAGCGCGGCGCGGGCGATGTGGGCCAGGGTGGTGCCGCGCGTCAGGCCGGTAATCGACCCGCGTGCATCGGGCTCCCAATAGGGGGCGCCCAGGCCGGTGAAGGCCGGCACCAGCATCACGCCGCCACTGTCGGGCACGCTTTCGGCCAGCTGCTGCACCTGGCCGCTGTGCTCAATCGCCTGCAGGCCGTCGCGCAGCCACTGCACCACGGCGCCACCGACGAACACGCTGCCTTCCAGCGCAAACTGGGGCGTGGCGCTGGGCTGGGCGGCGCTGGTGGTCAGCAGGCCGTTGGCCGAGGTCTGGAACTGGCTGCCCGTGTGCATCAGCATGAAGCAGCCCGTGCCATAGGTGTTCTTGGCCATGCCCGCCTGGAAGCAGGCCTGGCCGAAGAGGGCGCTTTGCTGGTCGCCGGCCACGCCACCGATGGGGATGGGGCCGCCCAGCACGTCCTCTGCCGTGCTGCCAAAGTCGGCAGCCGATGGCAGGACCTCGGGCATCAGGCTGGCGGGGATGTGCAGCAGGGCCAGCAAATCCGCATCCCACTGGTTGGTGTGCACGTTGAACAGCATGGTGCGGCTGGCGTTGCTGACGTCGGTGACGTGGCGCTGGCCGCCGGTCAACTGCCAGATCAGCCAGCTGTCCACGGTGCCAAAGGCCAGCTCACCGCGCTCGGCGGCGTCGCGCGCGCCGGGCACGTGGTCCAGCAGCCACTGCAGCTTGGTGCCCGAGAAGTAGGCATCGATGCGCAGGCCGGTTTTCTGCAGGATGGTGTCGCTGTGGCCGGCTTCGCGCAGCTGCTGGCAGGTGGGCTCGGCACGTCGGTCCTGCCAGACGATGCCGTGGTGGATGGGCTGGCCGGTTTTGCGGTTCCAGACGATGGTGGTCTCACGCTGGTTGGTGATGCCGACCGAGCGGATGTCGCTGGCCTTGAGCCCGGCCTTGGCCAGGGCGTCGCGCGCTGTGCCCAGCTGGGTGCGCCAGATTTCGCGCGGGTCGTGCTCCACCCAGCCGGGGCGGGGGTAGATCTGGGGCAGCTCCTGCTGGGCGGAGGCGACGATGCTGCCTTGCGTGTCGAACACGATGGCGCGGGAGCTGGAGGTGCCTTGGTCCAAGGCGAGCAGGTAGGTGGTCATGGGCGGTGGTGCAAATCAGAGGTCGAGGACAAAGCGGGCGGCCTGGGCCTGCTCCTGCCAGCCCTGTCGGGCGTAAAAGCCCCGGTGGTACGAGTCGCGCTGGCGGTTGTTGACCAGCCACAGGCGGCGGCAGCCACGGCTGCGTGCCGCAGCGGTGACCTGGTCCAGCAATTGGCTTCCAACGCCCGATCCCCGGGCGCTGTCAGCGATGAAAAGTTCGCTCACATAGCCCTCCCAGCCTTGCAGGATGGCGATGGGCAGCCAGTGCACGGCGCAGTAGCCGATCAGCTGGCCCCGGGCGTCACAGGCCACCAGTTGCAGCTGGTGTGCGCTGGGGGCCAGCAGGGGCGCCAGCTGGGCCGCGTGCGCGTCGGGATGGCCGGTGGCAAAGCGGTCGAACCAGCCAATGCCCTGCAGCAGGGTGGCCAGCGCCGGGGCATCGCCCGGCTGGGCCGCGCGCAGGGTGCAGGTGGCGCTCATTGCGCCACCACGCACTGCACCTCGGCGTCGGCCAGCAGGCGGTCGAAGGGGCTGGGCGGCGGTGCGTCGGTGAACAGGCGGTCGATCTGGCGCAGGCTGGCCAGCTCCACCATGGCCTGGCGGTGGAATTTGCTGTGGTCGGCGGCCAGCCAGACTTCGCGCGACTGCTGGATGATGGTTTGCGCCACCTTCACCTCGCGCAGGTCGTAGTCGCGCAGCGTGCCGTCGGCCTCGATGGCGGAGATGCCGATCAGGGCGATGTCCACCTTGAACTGGCGCATGAAGTCCACGGCCGCCTCGCCGATGATGCCGCGGTCGCGCGTGCGCACCACGCCCCCGGCGACGATGACTTCGCACTCGGCGTTGCTGCTCAGGATGGCGGCGACGTTCAGGTTGTTGGTGATCACGCGCAGGCCACGGTGGTGCAGCAGGGCCTTGGCCACGGCCTCGGTGGTGGTGCCGATGTTCAGGATCAGCGAGCAGCCGTTGGGAACCGCCTCGGCCACGGCCTTGGCAATCCGCGCCTTGCCGTCGGCGTGCAGCGTTTCGCGCCGCGTGTGGGCCAGGTTCTCCACGGTGGCGCTGGGCACGCGCACACCGCCGTGAAAGCGCACCAGCAGGCCGGCGCCTGCCAGTTTCTGCACATCGCGGCGCACGGTTTGCAAGGTCACGCCCAGGGTCTCGGCCAGCTGCTCCACGGTGGCCGATTGCTGGTTGCGCACTTCTTCCAGCAATTGCAGCTGGCGGGGGTTGTTGTTGCTGATCACGTTGCTGTGGGGTTCATGCTTGGGGCTGGAGTATCCTAAAACCGAAAGCAAAATAATGAAAATCGAAAGAAACCAATCACAAACGCGCAAAAAGCATGACAATATGTGCTATGCGCTGGACCCGCTGGGGCGGCGCGCAGGATCGGCATGCACTGACGCCACCGCTCCTGCTGATTGATTACCCTCAGACACCTGCTCAGTCCTGAAGCGCCATGACGATTGCCACCACGCCCCTGACCACCGATCGTGCCGAATTATTGGCCCGCTTGGCCCAACCGGAAACCTACGATCTGCTGATTATCGGCGGTGGAGCCACGGGCCTGGGCACGGCCGTGGATGCGGCGGCCCGCGGCTTCAAGGTGGCGCTGGTGGAGTCGCACGACTTCGCCAAGGGCACCTCCTCGCGCGCCACCAAGCTGGTGCACGGCGGCGTGCGCTACCTGGCCCAGGGCAATGTGTCCCTGGTGCGCGAAGCCCTGCACGAGCGCAGCACCCTGCTGAACAACGCGCCGCACCTGGCCCAGCCGCTGCCGTTTGTGATGCCGTCCTACCGCCTGCTGGATACGCCGTTCTACGGCGCCGGTCTGAAGATGTACGACGCGCTGGCCGGCAAGGACGGCCTGGGCCGCACCGAATTCCTCAGCAAGGACAAGACCCTGCGCCTGCTGCCCACGGTGCGCACCGACCACCTCAAGGGCGGGGTGAAGTACTGGGACGGCCAGTTCGACGATGCGCGCCTGGCGCTGGCGCTGGCCCGCACGGCCGCAGCCAAGGGTGCGCTGCTGGTGAACTACTGCCCCGCCAAGGAACTGCTGCACGAAGGCGGCAAGGTGGTGGGCGCGGTCTGCGAGGACGCCGAGACCGGCAGCCGCTACACCGTGCGCGCCAAGTGCGTGGTCAATGCCACCGGCCCCTGGGTGGATGCGCTGCGCCAGCAGGATGCCGAGTTGCTGGGCAAGCCCGTCAAGCCGATGGTCGCGCCCAGCCAGGGCGTGCATGTGGTCGTGGACCGCGAATTCCTGCCCTCCGACCATGCCCTGCTGGTGCCCAAGACCGCCGACGGCCGCGTGCTGTTTGCCGTGCCCTGGCTGGGCAAGGTCATCCTGGGTACCACCGACACGCCGCGCCACGACCTGGCGCGCGAGCCCCAGGCCTTCGAGGAAGAGATTGAATTCATCCTCAAGGAAGCCGGCAACTACCTGTGCCGCCGCCCCTCGCGCGCCGATGTGCGCAGCATCTGGGTGGGTATGCGTCCCCTGGTCAAGCCCCAGGACGACGATGGCGAGAACACCAAGAAGATCAGCCGCGAGCACACGGTGATGACCAGCAAGTCCGGTCTGGTGACCGTGACCGGCGGCAAATGGACCACCTACCGCGCCATGGCCGAGGATGTGCTGCAGGAATGCTTCGAGCAAAAGCTCCTGCCGGGCCGCGCTGGCGGCGTGACCGTCAAGCTGCCGCTGGTCGGCGCCCCCAAGCCCGAGCAGGTCAAGCACCGCATGAATGCGGCCCAGGGCGAGCACATCTACGGCACCGAAGCCGCCGCCGTGCACAGCCTGCCCGGCGCCGACCAGCGCCTGGCCGAAGGCCTGAGCGAGGCCATGGTGCGCTTCGCGGCGCGCTACGAGTACGCGCGCACCGTTGAGGACGTCCTGGCCCGCCGCAGCCGCCTGCTGTTCCTGGACGCCCGCCTGGCCGCTCAGGTGGCGCCGCGCGTGGCCGAGATCCTGCAGCAGGAGCTGCCCGGCGTTGACGTCAAGCTGGCCGACTTCCTGGTCTTGTGCCAGCAGTACCGCCTGGCGGCCTGATCTCCCTAACTCCCGATTGCCAGGGCTGTGGCGCCGATTGCTTCTGAATCAGGAGCGGTCGGCGCTTTTTTATGGCTGGTTCTGTCTTTGAAGTCCTTTGAAACTGCCGCTGGATAAGCGCAAGCAGCTATGCTTTTTATAACTGTTGCGTGGCAGGCCGTCTGCCCCGCAGGCCAGCTGGTTTTGGCGTGCTAAGCAGTTGACACGCAAGGATTTTCCTGCGATACTCCTATGCTTCATGTGTAAAAGCGTGAAAGTTCTGCCCAGCGGGAAGCCTTTTGGAATGGTCCAGAAGGTGGACGACGGGCCCAAGACTGACCGGCTGCTCGTTCGGCCCTTGAGAAGTTCTCTGGGGCTGTCCGGGTCTGCTGGAGCAAGTTGGGAATATTGAAATGATCCAAACAGAATCTCGGTTAGAGGTTGCCGATAACACGGGCGCGAAGTCTGTTCAGTGCATTAAGGTGCTGGGCGGTTCTCATCGTCGTTACGCAAGTGTTGGCGACATCATCAAAGTGAGCATCAAAGAAGCCGCTCCCCGTGGCCGCGTCAAAAAAGGCGAGGTCTACAGTGCTGTGGTCGTCCGTACTGCCAAGGGCATCCGCCGTGGCGACGGTTCTTTGGTGAAGTTCGATGGCAACGCTGCCGTTCTGCTGAACGCCAAGCTGGAGCCTATCGGCACTCGTATTTTTGGCCCCGTGACCCGTGAACTGCGTACCGAAAAGTTCATGAAGATCGTGTCCCTGGCACCTGAAGTTCTCTAAGGAAGCACCATGAACAAGATTCGCAAGGGCGACAAAGTCATCGTGCTGACCGGCCGTGACAAGGGTAAGCAAGGCGTGGTGACTCAGCGCGTTGACGATTCGCATCTGTTGATCGAAGGCGTGAACCTGGTCAAGAAGCACGTCAAGCCAAACCCCATGAAGGGCACCACCGGCGGTATCGTGGAAAAGGCCATGCCTATCCACCAATCCAACGTGGCTATCTTCAATGCAGCGACTGGCAAGGCCGATCGCGTGGGCATCAAGGTGAACGCCGATGGCGCACGTGTTCGCGTGTTCAAGTCCAATGGCGCTGAAATCGCCGCCTAAGGAGTAACACATGGCACGTTTGCAAAAACTCTATCGCGAAAAGATCGCGGCCGAACTGAAGGAAAAGTTCGGTTACACCTCCTCCATGGAAGTGCCCCGTCTGACCAAGATCACCCTGAACATGGGTGTGAGCGAAGCCGTGGCCGACAAGAAGGTGATGGACAACGCCGTGGCTGACCTGACCAAGATTGCTGGTCAAAAGCCCGTGGTGACCAAGGCCAAGAAGGCTATCGCTGGTTTCAAGATCCGTGAAGGCCAAGCGATTGGCTGCATGGTGACACTGCGTGGCGTTCAAATGTACGAATTCCTGGACCGTTTCGTGACCGTGGCTCTGCCCCGCGTGCGCGACTTCCGTGGTATCTCGGGTCGTTCGTTCGACGGTCGCGGCAACTACAACGTCGGCGTCAAAGAACAGATCATCTTCCCTGAGATCGAATACGACAAAGTGGATGCTCTGCGTGGTCTGAATATCAGCATCACGACGACCGCGAAGACTGACGACGAGTGCAAGGCACTGCTCGCAGCGTTCAAATTCCCCTTCAAGAACTGAGGTGGCGCATGGCTAAGAAAGCTTTGATCGAGCGCGAACTGAAGCGCGAAAAGCTGGCAGCTAAGTACGCTGCCAAGTACGCAGAACTGAAGGCAATCGCCGGCGACGCCAAGCGTTCCGACGAAGAGCGTGATGCAGCCCGTCTGGGTCTGCAGAAGCTGCCCCGCAACGCCAACCCTACTCGCCAACGTAACCGTTGCGAAATCACCGGTCGTCCACGTGGCACATTCCGTCAATTCGGTCTGGGTCGCGCCAAGATCCGTGAACTGGCCTTTGCTGGCGACATCCCCGGTGTCACCAAGGCCAGCTGGTAAGCAAGCAGGAGAGATACAAGATGAGCATGAGTGATCCTATCGCCGACTTGCTGACCCGTATTCGCAACGCCCAAATGGTGTCCAAGGCCACTGTGTCGGTTCCTTCCTCCAAGGTGAAGGTTGCCATCGCACAAGTGCTGAAGGACGAGGGCTATGTTGACGGTTTTGAAGTCAAGACCGAAGACGGCAAGTCTGAACTCGTTATTACCCTGAAGTACTACGCCGGTCGCCCTGTGATCGAGCGTATCGAACGTGTGAGCCGTCCTGGCCTGCGCGTGTACAAGGGCCGTGACGCAATTCCCCAAGTCATGAACGGCTTGGGCGTGGCCATCGTCACCACCCCCAAGGGCGTGATGACCGATCGCAAGGCGCGTGCTACCGGTGTCGGTGGTGAAGTGCTGTGCTATGTGGCCTAACGGACATTAAGGAGAAATACTGAAATGTCTCGCGTAGCAAAAGCAAACGTGACCATCCCCGCAGGCGTGGATGTGTCGATGACTGCTGAGACCATCAAGGTCAAGGGCAAGGGCGGCGAGCTGTCCCTGGCACTGAACCCCCAAGTGGTGATCAGCAACAACGAAGGCAAGCTGTCTTTCGTTCCCGCCAACGACTCCCGTGATGCTGACGCACTGGCCGGTACTTTCCGCCAGCTGGTCAACAACATGGTCAAGGGCGTGACCGAAGGCTTCGAAAAGAAGCTGACTCTGATCGGTGTGGGCTACAAGGCCGCCGTGCAGGGCACCAAGCTGAACCTGGCTGTGGGTTACTCGCACCCAGTGAACTTCGAAATGCCTGCCGGCATCACTATCACTACCCCCACCCCCACGGAAGTGGTGGTCAAGGGTGCTGACCGCCAGGCGGTGGGTCAGCTGGCTGCTGAGATCCGCGCCGTTCGTCCTCCCGAGCCTTACAAGGGCAAGGGCATCCGTTATGCGGATGAGAAGGTCGTGATCAAAGAGACCAAGAAGAAGTAAGGAGCTGCAATATGTTGACCAAGAAAGAGCAGCGTCTGCGTCGTGCACGCCAAACACGTATCCGCATTGCACAGCAAGGCGTGGCGCGTCTGAGCGTGAACCGCACGAACCTCCACATCTACGCCAGCGTCTTCTCCGAAGACGGCACCAAGGTGTTGGCCACAGCTTCGACTGCCGAAGCCTCCGTGCGCGCACAACTGGGCGCCGCTGGCAAGGGTGGCAACGTGGCTGCCGCCACACAAATCGGCAAGCTGATTGCCGAGCGTGCTAAGGCTGCCGGCGTTGAGAAAGTGGCTTTCGATCGCGCTGGTTTCGCATACCACGGCCGCGTGAAGGCTTTGGCAGAAGCCGCCCGTGAAGCGGGCCTGCAGTTCTAAGCGGAGCGGACAAAAATGGCAAAGTTTTCCCCCAAGGTGCAAGACGAAGGTCGTGACGACGGTCTGCGCGAAAAAATGATCGCGGTGAACCGCGTCACCAAGGTTGTGAAGGGCGGTCGTATCCTCGGCTTCGCTGCACTGACCGTGGTTGGCGACGGTGATGGCCGCGTTGGCATGGGTAAGGGCAAGTCCAAGGAAGTGCCTGCAGCTGTGCAAAAGGGCATGGAAGAGTCCCGTCGCAACATGATGAAGGTGTCGCTCAAGAGCGGCACCATCCACCACTCCGTGGTGGGTCACCATGGCGCGGCTCGTGTGGAACTGCACCCCGCCCCCAAGGGTACCGGCATCATCGCTGGCGGCCCTATGCGCGCTGTGTTCGAAGTGGTCGGTATCACCGACATCGTGGCCAAGAGCCATGGTTCTTCGAACCCCTACAACATGGTTCGCGCCACTTTTGACGCGCTGAAGAACTCCACAACCCCTTCGGAAGTGGCAGCTAAGCGTGGCAAGTCGGTCGAAGACCTGTTCGTCTGATCGGAGTCAGCACATGTCTACACAACAAACCATCAAGGTTCAGCTGGTCCGTAGCCCCATCGGTACCAAGGAAGACCACCGCGCTACCGTGCGTGGCCTGGGTCTGCGCAAGCTGAACAGCGTCAGCGAACTGCAGGACACCCCTGCCGTGCGCGGCATGATTAACAAGATCGCCTACTTGGTGAAGGTTCTCTGAAAGGATTGATGATGGAACTCAATAGCATCAAGCCTGCAGAAGGCGCCAAGCACGCCAAGCGTCGCGTGGGCCGCGGTATCGGTTCCGGTCTGGGTAAGACTGCCGGTCGTGGTCACAAGGGTCAGAAGTCGCGTTCGGGTGGCTACCACAAGGTGGGCTTCGAAGGCGGTCAGATGCCTTTGCAGCGCCGTCTGCCCAAGCGTGGCTTCAAGTCGATGACACTGAAGTTCAACGCCGAAGTGACACTGACTGCTCTGGAGCAACTGGGTCTGGCGGAAGTCGACGTGGCGGTTCTGAAGCAAGCTGGTCTGGTGGCTGCCAACGCCCAAGTGGTGAAGGTCATCAAGAGCGGTGAGCTGTCCAAGGCTGTCAAGCTGAACGGCGTTGCCGCTACAGCTGGCGCCAAGGCCGCCATCGAAGCTGCTGGTGGCAGCATCGCCTGATTAAGTTCTGAAAGAGACATCCGTGGCTACTAGCGCAGCTCAAATTGCAAAAACCGGCAAGTTTGGCGACTTGCGTCGTCGACTGGTTTTTCTGCTGCTTGCGCTGGTCGTGTACCGCATCGGGGCACATATCCCCGTGCCGGGCATCGATCCAGCGCAGCTGCAGCAGCTGTTCAATGGCCAGCAGGGCATTCTCAACCTGTTCAACATGTTCTCGGGTGGAGCGCTCTCGCGCTTCACAGTGTTCGCACTGGGGATCATGCCGTACATTTCGGCATCGATCATCATGCAGCTGATGACCTATGTCGTCCCCACATTTGAGCAGCTGAAAAAAGAAGGTGAAGCGGGTCGTCGCAAGATTACCCAGTACACCCGCTATGGCACTTTGGCTCTGGCAATTTTTCAGTCGTTGGGTATTGCTGTGGCTCTGGAAAGCTCTCCAGGTCTGGTGCTGGATCCAGGCTTTGGCTTCCGCCTCACGGCGGTGGTCAGCCTGACTGCCGGCACCCTGTTCCTGATGTGGCTCGGTGAACAGATCACGGAACGTGGTCTGGGCAACGGCATCTCGATCCTGATTTTTGCTGGTATTGCCGCAGGCTTGCCCAGCTCGATCGGTGGTCTGTTGGAGCTGGTGCGCACTGGTGCCATGAGCATCCTGGCCGCGATCTTCATTGTCCTCGTAGTGGCAGCCGTGACGTACTTCGTCGTGTTTGTCGAGCGCGGTCAGCGCAAGATCCTGGTGAATTACGCACGCCGCCAAGTCGGCAACAAGGTGTACGGTGGTCAGTCTTCGCACTTGCCACTGAAGTTGAACATGGCCGGGGTCATTCCTCCCATCTTCGCTTCCTCGATCATCTTGCTGCCAGCAACCGTGGTGAATTGGTTCAGTGCAGGGGAATCCATGCGCTGGTTGAAGGACATTGCATCGACGTTGACCCCTGGTCAGCCGATTTATGTGATGCTCTACGCAGCCGCCATCATTTTCTTCTGCTTCTTCTATACGGCGCTCGTGTTCAATAGCCGCGAGACCGCCGATAATCTGAAGAAGAGTGGTGCTTTCATCCCTGGAATTCGTCCCGGAGACCAGACAGCACGCTACATTGACAAAATTCTGGTGCGTCTGACATTGGCTGGCGCCGTCTACATCACGTTTGTGTGTCTGTTGCCCGAGTTCTTGATCCTGAAGTACAACGTTCCGTTCTACTTCGGTGGTACATCGCTGCTGATTATTGTGGTGGTGACCATGGACTTCATGGCGCAAGTGCAGAACTACATGATGTCGCAGCAGTATGAGTCCCTTCTGAAGAAGGCCAACTTCAAGGCATCAGGTCACTGAGATATGAAGGCCATCCCCCCGGCCCCGGTCGGGAGGAATCCAACAACTGGCAAGTATGAGTGCTCTGCGCTCTTTCACGGTCACAGGCAGTGTCCAGGTGGAAAGAGTGGAACGGATGCAAAGTTTTAGGAGAATGAAATGAGAGTTTCGGCTTCGGTCAAGAAAATCTGCCGCAACTGCAAGATCATCCGCCGCAAGGGTGTGGTGCGCGTGATCTGCACAGACCAGCGTCATAAGCAGCGCCAGGGCTGATTGAAAGTATTAGAGGACTAATATGGCACGTATTGCTGGTATTAACATCCCGCCCCACAAGCATGCTGAAATCGGCCTGACCGCCATTTACGGCATCGGTCGTACGACTGCTCGCAAGATCTGCGAAGCTTGCGGCATCGAGTACTCCAAGAAGATCAAGGAGTTGACGGACGCTGATCTGGAAAAGATCCGTGACCAGTTGGCTGGCATGACTCTGGAAGGTGACCTGCGTCGCGAAACCACGATGAACATCAAGCGTTTGATGGACATCGGTTGCTACCGCGGCTTCCGTCACCGTCGTGGTCTGCCTATGCGCGGTCAACGTACGCGTACCAATGCCCGCACCCGCAAGGGTCCGCGCAAGGGTGCAGCTGCACTGAAGAAATAAGGGATTGAGAGATCACTATGGCTAAGGCACAAAACAACGCTGCAGCACGCGTTCGCAAGAAAGTTCGCAAGAACATTTCCGACGGTATCGCGCACGTGCACGCTTCGTTCAACAACACGATCATCACCATCACCGACCGTCAGGGCAACGCTCTGTCGTGGGCTTCGTCGGGTGGCCAGGGCTTCAAGGGTTCGCGCAAGTCGACACCTTTCGCCGCTCAGGTTGCTTCCGAAGTGGCTGGTCGTGCTGCTATCGAACAGGGCATCAAGAACCTGGACGTCGAAATCAAGGGTCCCGGTCCTGGCCGTGAATCCTCGGTGCGCGCCCTGGGTGCCCTGGGTATCCGTATCACTTCCATCTCGGACGTGACACCGGTGCCTCACAACGGCTGCCGCCCTCAAAAGCGTCGTCGTATCTAATTTTTGTAAGCCCACCGCCACCCGGGGTGTGTCATAACATCCCGGGTGGCTCCCGTGTGTAAGCACGGTAGATGACATAAAGGAAGCTCAAGTGGCACGTTATCTCGGCCCCAAGGCCAAACTCTCCCGCCGTGAAGGCACCGACCTGTTCCTGAAGTCTGCTCGTCGCTCGATCGCTGACAAGGCGAAGTTTGACAGCAAGCCTGGCCAGCATGGCCGCACTTCGGGTCAGCGCACTTCTGACTATGGTCTGCAACTGCGCGAGAAGCAGAAGGTCAAGCGCATGTACGGCGTGCTGGAAAAGCAATTCCGCCGCTACTTCGAAGCTGCTGACCAGAAGAAGGGCAACACCGGTGCCAACCTGCTGGGTCTGCTGGAAACTCGTCTGGACAACGTCGTGTACCGTATGGGCTTCGGCTCGACACGCGCTGAAGCACGCCAGCTGGTGTCCCACAAGGCCATCACTGTGAACGGCCAATCCGTGAACATCCCTTCCTACCTGGTGAAGGCTGGTGACGTGGTGGCAGTTCGCGAAAAGTCCAAGAAGCAAGCCCGTATTGTTGAAGCCCTGCAACTGGCTCAGCAAGTGGGCTTCCCCGCTTGGGTGGAAGTGAGCCTGGACAAGGCAGAAGGTACCTTCAAGCAAGTGCCTGACCGCGACCAATTCGGTGCAGACATCAACGAATCCCTGATCGTTGAGTTGTACTCGCGTTAATCGTAGTTTCGGTTGAGCAATCAACCATCCCGTTCCTAAACCGCGAGGCATCGCGGTTTAGGTGCTTCACCAGCCTTACCGGTGTAACGAGCCGGGGGTATTGAGAGGAAGTTCTGCATGCAAACAAATCTGCTGAAACCCAAGACGATCAATGTTGAGCAGCTGGGTCACAACCGTGCCAAGGTGACTCTGGAGCCGTTCGAGCGTGGCTATGGCCATACGCTGGGCAACGCCCTGCGCCGCGTGCTGCTGTCGTCGATGGTGGGTTATGCAGCGACGGAAGTCACGATTGCTGGCGTGCTGCACGAGTACTCGTCCATCGATGGCGTGCAAGAAGATGTGACCAACATCCTCCTGAACCTGAAGGGCGTGGTGTTCAAACTGCACAACCGTGACGAAGTGACCCTGAGTCTGCGCAAGGATGGTGAAGGCGTGGTGACCGCGCGCGACATCCAGACTCCCCATGACGTTGAGATCATCAATCCTGACCACGTGATCGCCCACCTGTCGCAAGGCGGCAAGCTGGACATGCAGATCAAGGTGGAACAGGGCCGTGGCTATGTGCCCGGCAACGTGCGCCGCTACGGTGACGAGTCGACGAAGTCGATCGGCCGTATCGTGCTGGATGCCTCGTTCTCGCCCGTGCGCCGCGTGAGCTACACCGTGGAATCCGCGCGTGTGGAACAGCGTACCGACCTGGACAAGCTGGTGGTGGAAATCGAAACCAACGGCGCCATCAACGCGGAAGACGCCGTGCGCGCTTCAGCCAAGATCCTGGTGGAACAGCTGGCGGTGTTCGCACAGCTGGACGGCGAGTTCGGCGAAGGCGGCATCCTGCAAGCTGGCGGCAGCCGCTCCAGCGCACAGACGTTCGATCCTATCCTGCTGCGTCCTGTGGACGAGCTGGAACTGACCGTGCGTTCCGCCAACTGCCTCAAGGCAGAGAACATCTACTACATCGGTGACCTGATTCAGCGCACCGAGAACGAGTTGCTGAAGACGCCTAACCTGGGGCGCAAGTCGCTCAACGAAATCAAGGAAGTCCTGGCTTCCCGTGGCCTGACACTCGGCATGAAGCTCGAGAACTGGCCACCAGCAGGCCTGGAAAAGCGTTAATTCGCGAGTCCGGCTATAATCGCTGGCTCTTTGCCTGAGAGGGTGAAGAGCCAGTTATTTTTACCACGTGCACCGGGCGGTACCTGATACGGCCATCCGACCAAACTATCTGAAAAGGAAAGCACCATGCGTCACGGCAACGGCCTCCGTAAACTGAACCGTACTTCTGCTCACCGCAAGGCGATGCTGCAGAACATGATGAACTCCTTGATCGAACACGAAGCGATCAAGACCACCGTGCCCAAGGCCAAGGAACTGCGCCGCGTGATCGAGCCCATGATCACTCTGGCCAAGGTCGACACCGTCGCCAACCGTCGTCTGGCGTTTGACCGCCTGCGCGACCGCGACAGCGTGACCAAACTGTTCAACGTGCTGGGTCCCCGCAACGCACAGCGTCCCGGTGGCTACACACGCATCCTGAAGATGGGCTTCCGTGTGGGCGACAACGCCCCCATGGCTTACGTGGAATTGGTGGAGCAAGCCGCTGAAACCCAAGCCGCAGAATAATTCTGTGCTATAATTTGGACATATCGCGAGGTGGAGCAGTCTGGTAGCTCGTTGGGCTCATAACCCAAAGGTCGTTGGTTCAAATCCGGCCCTCGCAACCAAATCAAAAACCCTGCTGAAGCAATTCAGCAGGGTTTTTTGTTGCGTGATTGGTTTCATCCGCCTGCGACGGCAGTTTGGTAGGGATACGGCCTGGTATGCAGGGAAAGCCCTGATGACGGCAGGCGAATTGCGGTTATGCGCTACAATGGATGCATATCGCGAGGTGGAGCAGTCTGGTAGCTCGTTGGGCTCATAACCCAAAGGTCGTTGGTTCAAATCCGGCCCTCGCAACCAAATTAAAAACCCTGCTGAAGTCATTCAGCAGGGTTTTTTGTTGTCTGGCTGGGGATGGCACACGCTGCAGAGCAGGGTGTGGCAGAGCTGCCGGTTCAGCACAGAAGGCGCCGGCGCCATGGCGAAAGCAAAGTACCGGGCGTGGCTAGTGCTGGGGGCTCTCTGCTTTGTGCTTTGCGATAAGCCTCGGCGTAGTCAAACGCTGGGCAGCGTGTGCTCCACCAGACGCTGGGGCAAAGACCGCCTCCATGCCTGGGGTGGTTCCTGACGGGCCTGCAGATCTGGGCGCAGGCTGCCACAATGGCGCCCCTTTGTTGACCGCAGAATGCACAAAACCATAGCTTCTTGCGCTCGCACAACAAGGTGTTCAGGTGTTTTTCTCTCTGAAAGCCTTGTTGGGCAAGCGCTGGCAGCTCTGGTTTTTGCAGTCTGCCTGTTTGAATTTGCTTCGCATGCGCTTGCTTCCCCAGACCACGCTCGGTATCGATTTCGGCACTTCCAATTCCGCCATGGCGTGGCGCAGCGCCGGACAGACGGCACAGCTGGTGCCGCTGGAAGGGCGTGCCGCCGCGATGCCGACGGCGCTGTTCTTCCACTACGAGGACCACAGCACGCACTACGGGCGCGATGCCATGCAGCAGTATCTGGCGGGCGAGGAGGGGCGGCTGATGCGCTCGCTCAAAAGCCTGCTGGGCAGCAGCCTGCTGCAGGACAAGACGGCGGTGCATGGCCAGTTGGCGAGCTACCAGGACATCATCGCCATCTTCCTGCGGCACCTCGCCGCCCAGGCGCAGGCCCACCTGGGCGGCATGCCGGAGCGCGTGGTGCTGGGGCGGCCCGTGCACTTTGTGGACGGCAATCCCGAGCGCGATGCGATGGCCCAGTCTTCGCTGGAGGCCGCGGCGCGTGCGGCGGGATTCCAGGAGGTGGCGTTCCAGCTGGAGCCGATTGCCGCAGCGCTGGACTACGAGCAGCGCCTGAGCTCGGAGGCCTGCATCCTGGTGGTCGACATTGGCGGGGGCACGTCAGACTTCACGGTGGTGCGCCTGGGGCCGCAGCATGCCCGCAAGAGTGACCGCAGCCAGGACATCCTGGCCACCACGGGGGTGCACATCGGCGGCACCGATTTCGACCACAAGCTCAACGTGGCCGAGGTGCAGCCGCTGCTGGGCCTGGGGCACCACGGACCCACGGGGCGCGAGGTGCCCAGCCGGGTGTTCTACGACCTGTCGACCTGGCACCTGATCCAGTGGCTGTACACCGCCAAGGCCTTGCGCGAGGCGGAAGCGCTGCGCACCGACTACAGCGATCGCCGGCTGCATGCCCGCCTGATGCGGGTGCTGCAGGAGCAGGCGGGCCACCGTCTGGCCGATGCCGTGGAGCAGGGCAAGATCACGGCTTCCAGCACCGCGGCCACGGCGCCGCTGGACCTGGGCTGGGTCGAAGAAGACCTGACCGCCGCCATCAGCCCTGCCAGCCTGGCCACGCATCTGCAACTGCAGCTGGCCGATGTGGTGCGCTGCGCCGAGGCCTGCGTGGCCCAGGCGGGGCTGCGGACCGACCAGATCACGGCCTTGTACCTGACCGGTGGTTCCTCGGCCTTGCAGACGCTGCGGGATGCGCTGGCGGTGGCGTTTCCGGCCACACCGCAGGTCGCTGGCGACCTGTTTGGGGGCGTGGCTTCGGGCCTGGCCTACGCCTGAGCCCAGATACAAGCGCTGCCGCGCAGGCTGACGGGTGGGCGGTGCCCAGGACCGGCCCATCCCCGTGCTGTGTGCGCCCAGCCTCGCCGGGCGCAGCCCAAGGAGGCGGTCAGGCCTTGTCGGCTTCGCGCTTGATCTCCAGCGCGCGGTCGTACAGCGTATTGCGGTTGCCGCCCGTGATCTCTGCCGTGAGCTTGACCGCGGTCTTGGTGGGCAGCTCCGCCAGCAGCAATCGCAGCACGCGCTCGGCGTCCCCGCCGTCCTGCTGCACCGCCACAGGGTGCAGCACCACCACAAACTCGCCCTTGCTGCGGGTGGCGTCGGCGTCCAGCCACGCGGCCACGTCGTGGGCCGCATGGGTGCTGATCTGCTCGAACTGTTTGGTGATCTCGCGCGCCAGCGTCACCGGGCGCGGGCCCAGCACGGCCAGGGCCTTGGCCAGGTCCTGGATGCGGTGGGGCGCCTCCAGCAGCACGGTGCAGCGCGGCTCGGCCGCCAGCTTGTGCACGGCCACCTGGCGCTCGGCGCTCTTGGTGGGCAGAAAGCCGGCAAACACAAAGCCGCCTTCGGTCTGACCGGGCGGCACGCAACCGGCCACGCTGAGGGCACTGGTGATGCTGCTGGCCCCGGGCAGGGGCATGGCGCGCAGGCCGGCGGCGGCCACGGCCGCGCACAGGCGGGCGCCCGGGTCGCTCACGCCGGGGGTGCCGGCATCACTGACATATGCAATCCGCTGGCCCTGCTGCAGGCGGGCGATGATGCCGGCGGCCGCCTCGGCCTCGTTGTGCTGGTGCACGGCCAGCAACTGGTGGCCGGGGCGCTCCAGGCCGTAGGAGCGCAGCAGGCCCTGGGTGTGGCGCGTGTCTTCGCAGGCGATCGCGTCCACCCGTTGCAGCACATGCAGGGAGCGCAGCGAGATGTCGGCCAGATTGCCGATGGGCGTGGCCACCACGTACAGGCAAGCCTGGGGATAATTTTGGGAGGCAGCCGCATCATGCGCTGCTGTCAATGCCGAAGCGAAAGAGGCACTCAATGTTCTTCCTTGGGAAAAAGCCACAGACCGCTGCGCCGGCCACGGCCGCACAGTTGCGTGGCCGGGCGGGCGAGGACCGGGCCCTGGCGCATTTGCAGGCACGGGGCCTGCGCTTGCTGGTGCGCAATTATCAAGCGCCTGGGCGCGCAGGGGGCGAGATCGACCTGATCCTGCAGGATCCGCAGGGGACTGTGGTCTTCGTCGAAGTGCGCAGTCGCAGCCGTGCGGACTTTGGCGGGGCCGGTGGCAGCATCGGTGCGGCCAAGCGCCAGCGCGTGGTGGCGACTGCCCAGCATTGGTTGCAGCGGCACGGGGCCGCGTGCCCCTGCCGCTTCGATGTGGTGCTGATCGAGGGTGAGCAGTTGCAATGGCTGCAGGCCGCGTTTGATGCGGGCTAGTGGCCCGGGCGGGCCGACCGGCGGCGGGAACTTCAGAAAACGGTTGGCAATCCGACTCCGTGTTAACCGAACGCTACAAAATTCGACAAAGCACGCAGGTATCATCCGTATCCCATGCTTGAGCAACGAATCCAACAGCATTTCATTGACAGCGCCGACCTGAAGTACCAGTCCGCGCAGTCCTTGAGTGCGCCCATTTCGGCGGCCGTCCAGGCCTTGCTGGCCTGCATCACCGGCGGTGGAAAAATCCTGGCCTGTGGCGCTGGCGTGTCGGCCAGCCAGGCCCAGATGTTTGCCAGCCTGTGCGTCAGCGGCTTTGAGCGCGACCGTCCCGAGCTGGCGGCCGTGGCCCTGTCGGCCGACAGCGGCCTCCTGGCCTCGGTGTCCGGCGCAGCGGGTCTGTCCACCCACTACCTGGCGCGCCAGGTGCGGGCCCTGGGGCAGGCCAGCGATGTGCTGCTGGCCATTTCCATCACCGGCAACGACCACAGCCTGCTGGAAGCCGTGGAGGCCGCGCACGAGCGCGACATGATAGTGGTGGTGTTGACGGGCCACACCGGTGGTGCACTGGCCGCGCGCATGCGCGAGACCGATGTGCTGATCTGTGTGCCCCATGAACGCCCCGCACGTGTGCGGGAAACGCACGATCTGGTGCTGAACTGCCTGTGCGACGGGGTGGATACCCAATTGCTGGGCGAACAGGAGATGTGATGAAACGAGGATGGTGCCGTACAGGCTTGACCTTGGTAGCTGCCGGCGTGCTGGCTGGCAGCTTGACCGCCTGCGTCCCGCTGCTGCTGGGCGGCGGCGCGGTGACGACGGCCCTGGTGGCGTCGGATCGCCGCACCTCGGGCATGTACCTGGAGGACGAGCGGATCGAGCAAAGCGCTGCGGCCAAGCTGCGTGAAACGCTGAAGGAAGGGACACGCGCCAGCGTGACCAGCTTCAACCGCCTGGCGCTGGTGACGGGCGAGGTGCGCTCCGAGGCAGAAAAGGCCGAGGTCGGCCGCACCGTGGCCAGCGTGGAAAACGTGCGCAACGTGGTCAACGAGGTCGAGGTGGTGCCCTTCATTTCCTCCATCGGCCAGCGCAGCCGCGACACGCTCCTGACCAGCCAGGTGAAGGCCAGCCTCATCGATGCCAAGGATCTGCAGGCCAACACCATCAAGGTGGTGACGGAAATGAACGTGGTCTACCTGATGGGCATCGTCACCCCCCGCGAGGCCCAGCGTGCCGCCGAGATCGCCCGTGGCGTGAACAATGTGCGCAAGGTGGTGCGCGTGTTCGAGAACATTTCGGAGCAAGAGCTGGCCAGCTACAACACGCGCCAGCAGCCGGCACCGGTGGTGCAGGACCCCGCCGCGAAGTGAGCGCGTGGCCTGACCTCATAAAAAAGCCCGGCACTGCCGGGCTTTTTTGTGGAGCGCCAGGGATCACAGGATGCGGAAGTGCTCGGTACCCGCCGCCAGGTCGGTGTTGTGGGCACGTTTGCTGTGCAGCTTGATCTGCAGGCGCAGGTCGTTCACCGAGTCGGCGTTGCGCAGCGCATCCTCGTACATGACGGCGCCGCTTTCGTAGAGGTCGAACAGCGACTGGTCGAAGGTCTGCATGCCCAGCTCGCGACTTTTCTTCATGATTTCCTTGATTTCCACCACGTCGCCCTTGGCGATCAGGTCCGAGATCAGCGGGGTGTTGAGCATCACCTCCAGCGCGGCCACACGGCCCTGGCCGCCTTCTTTGGGCAGCAGGCGCTGCGAGATCATGGCGCGCAGGTTCAGCGACAGGTCCATCAGCAGTTGCTCGCGGCGCTCTTCCGGGAAGAAGTTGACGATGCGGTCCAGCGCCTGGTTGGCACTGTTGGCGTGCAGCGTGGCCAGGCACAGGTGGCCGGTTTCGGAGAACACGATGGCGTGCTCCATGGTTTCGCGATCGCGGATTTCGCCCATCAGGATTACGTCGGGCGCCTGGCGCAGCGAGTTCTTGAGCGCCGCCTCCCAGCTGTCGGTGTCCAGCCCCACCTCGCGCTGGGTGATGATGCAGTTCTTGTGTGGGTGCACGAATTCGATGGGGTCTTCCACCGTGACGATGTGCCCCTCGGAGTGTTCGTTGCGCCAGTCCACCATGGCCGCCAGCGAGGTCGACTTGCCCGACCCGGTGGCTCCCACGAAGATGCACAGGCCGCGCTTGGTCATGGCCACCTCCTTCAGCACCTGGGGCAGTCCCATGCCGTCGATGGTGGGGATGTCGGCCGGAATGGTCCGCAGCACCATGCCCACGCGGCCCTGCTGGATGAAGGCGTTGACGCGAAAACGCCCGATGCCGGCGGGCGAGATGGCGAAGTTGCACTCCTTGGTGCGCTCGAACTCCGCCACCTGCTTGTCGCTCATGATGGAGCGTGCCAGCATCAGGGTGTGCGTGGGCACCAGCGGCTGGTCCATCAGCCGTGTGACCTTGCCGTCGACCTTGATGGCGGGCGGAAATTCGGCGGTGATGAACAGGTCGCTGCCCTTGCGCGCCACCATCAGCTTGAGGAGGTCATTGATGAATTTGCTGGCCTGATCGCGTTCCATGTCGCTCTTTCTGATGTACAGCGTTTAGCCGGGGAAGTTGTCCGGCGATTTGGCCTTGCCGCGCGCCTCGGCGGCGCTGATGACGTTGCGGCGCACCAGCTCGGTCAGGTTCTGGTCCAGGGTCTGCATGCCGACATTGCTGCCGGTCTGGATGGCGGAGTACATCTGGGCCACCTTGGCTTCGCGGATCAGGTTGCGGATGGCGCTGGTGCCCAGCATGATTTCGTGCGCCGCCACCCGGCCGTTGCCGTCCTTGGTCTTGCACAGCGTCTGCGAGATCACCGCCTGCAGGGACTCGGACAGCATGGCGCGCACCATTTCCTTTTCCTCGGCCGGAAACACGTCGATGATACGGTCGATGGTCTTGGCGGCGCTGGAGGTGTGCAGGGTGCCGAACACCAGGTGGCCGGTTTCGGCGGCCGTCATCGCCAGGCGGATGGTTTCCAGGTCGCGCATTTCACCGACCAGGATGCAGTCTGGGTCTTCGCGCAGCGCCGAACGCAGGGCCGCGGCAAAGGAGTGCGTCATCGGACCGACTTCGCGCTGGTTGACCAGGCATTTCTTGGAGTTGTGCACGAATTCGATGGGGTCTTCCACCGTCAGGATGTGGCCGTGCTCGCTGTTGTTGAGGTGGTCGACCATGGCCGCCAGCGTGGTCGACTTGCCCGAGCCGGTGGGGCCGGTGACCAGCACCAGCCCGCGCGGCTTGAGCGCCAGGTCGGCCAAAATCTTGGGGGCGTTCAGTTCTTCCAGCGTCAGCACCTTGCTGGGAATCGTGCGGAACACGGCGGCCGCACCGCGGTACTGGTTGAAGGCGTTGACACGGAAACGCGCCAGCCCGGCGATCTCGAACGAGAAGTCCACCTCCAGGTTTTCTTCGTAGGCCTTGCGCTGGCCATCGTTCATGATGTCATAGACCATGGCGTGCACCTGCTTGTGGTCCAGCGGCTCGACATTGATGCGGCGCACGTCGCCGTGCACGCGGATCATGGGCGGCAACCCGGCGGACAGGTGCAGGTCCGATGCCTTGTTCTTCACGCTGAAAGCCAGCAGGGTGGTGATGTCCACGGAAGTTCTCCCTCTCGCAAGCCGCATCCGGTGGCGGATGTCCCGGATCCGGGTTACGGCTTGTATGGTTTGGTACGCTCGCAAAGATTATGACCACGATTGCCAGCAAGCTTCAAAGCGTATACGCACAGATTAGCGACGCCTGCCAAAAGTGCGGCAGACAGCCCACAGAGGTGGCGTTGCTCGCCGTCTCCAAAACGTTTCCGGCCGAGGCCGTGCGCGAAGCCGCGCTGGCGGGCCAGCGGGCGTTTGGCGAAAACTACATCCAGGAGGCCGTGGACAAGATGGCGGCCGTGCGCGCCATGGCCGATGTGCCCGCGCTGCAATGGCACTGCATCGGCCCCATCCAGAGCAACAAGACCCGGCTGGTGGCCGAGCACTTCGACTGGGCCCACACCGTGGACCGCGACAAGATCGCCCAGCGCCTGAACGACCAGCGCCCCGACGGGCTGGCGCCGCTGCAGGTCTGCATCCAGGTGAATGTCGATGGCGGCACCAGCAAGTCCGGCTGTAGCCCCGACGAAGCGGTGGCCCTGGCCCGGGTGATTGCCGGAATGCCCCGCTTGTGCCTGCGCGGGGTGATGAGCATTCCCGACCCCCAGGCCGACGACGCCGCCATGCTGGCCGTGCACCGGCAGGTGGTGGCCGTGTTTGCGCGCATCCGGGACAGCGTGCCGGGCCTGGTGCAGTGGGACACCATCAGCCTGGGCATGACGGCGGACATGCACACCGCGATTGCGGCGGGCAGCACCCTGGTGCGCGTGGGCAGCGGCATCTTCGGCGCGCGCGACTACCGCACGCAGGCCTGACACGACCCGGCCGGTGCGCGGCCGTATAACGTGTATACAGTTTGTGTGAACCCGCTCGCCGCCCGCCGACCTGCGTGCTAAGCTGGATCGGCTGTGCGCGTGCACGGGGTGCCGCGCGAATCGGTGGCGGTCTGGCCGGCATGTGCGCCTAACCACAATTCGGAGAAAACATGCCCGGACTTTTGCCTGAAATCGATCCAGACGGCCTGCTGGAATTCTCGGTGGTCTACACCGACCGCGCCTTGAACCACATGTCCCAGCGCTTTGCCGGCGTGATGCAGGACATCCTGGGCACGCTCAAGGAGGTCTACCACGCCCACACTGCTGTGCTGGTGCCGGGCAGCGGCACCTTTGGCATGGAGGCCGTGGCGCGCCAGTTTGCCAACGGGCAGAAGGTGCTGATCGTGCGCAACGGCTGGTTCAGCTACCGCTGGACGCAGATTTTCGAGGTCGGCAACTTCGGCCTGGGCGGTGGCGCCGTGGTCTGCAAGGCGCGCAAGCAGGGGGCCGGCAGCCAGGACCCCTGGGTGCCATGCGCCGCGCAAGACGTGGCCGCGACCATCCGCGCCGAAAAGCCCAAGGTGGTGTTTGCCCCGCACGTTGAAACCGCCAGCGGCATCCTGCTGCCCGACGACTACATCCGCACCATCAGCGATGCGGCGCACGAGGTGGGCGCCCTGATGGTGCTGGACTGCGTGGCCTCCGGCGCGATGTGGGTGGACATGGTCAAGACCGGCGTGGACGTGCTGATCAGCGCGCCGCAAAAGGGCTGGAGCAGCTCGCCCTGCTGCGCCATGGTGATGCTGTCCGAGCGCGCCCGCCAGGCCATCGACGGCACGCAAAGCTCCAGCTTCTCTTGCGACCTGAAGAAGTGGATGCAGATTGCCGAGGGCTACGAGAAGGGGCAGCACGCCTACCACACCACCATGCCGACCGATGCGCTGGTGCGCCTGCGCGACGTGATGCTGGAGACCCGTGCCTATGGGTTCGACAAGGTGCGCCAGGAGCAGATCGAGCTGGGCGCCCAGGTGCGCGCCCTGCTGGAGTCGCGCGGCTTTCCCAGCGTGGCCGCCGAAGGCTTCAAGGCCCCGGGCGTGGTCGTCAGCTACACCACCGATCCCGGCATCCAGAGCGGCAAGAAATTCCTGGCCGTGGGGTTGCAGACCGCGTCTGGCGTGCCCCTGCAGTGCGATGAAGGTGCGGATTTCCAGACCTTCCGCATCGGCCTGTTCGGCCTGGAGAAGTGGCACCACGTGGACCGCACCGTGGCCCACCTGAGCACGGCGCTGGATGCCATCGGCGTGCCTGCGGCGCAGGCATGATGGCGTTTTGATGCAAAGGAATGCCATGAAACATTGGATCTGTGTGGCTGCGGCCAGCCTGCTGGCGCTGGGCAGCGCGCATGCCGCGGCGGAAACCACGGCCAGCGGCCTGGTCTATGAAGCCATCACCGTAGGCACGGGCGCCCAGCCCGCGCCCACCGACACCGTGCGCGTGCACTACCGTGGCTGGTTCCCGGAAACGGGCAAGGAGTTCGACAGCTCCATCGCCCGCGGGCAGCCGGCGGAATTTCCGCTGAACCGCGTCATCCCCTGCTGGACTGAGGGCGTGCAGAAGATGAAGGTGGGTGGCAAGGCCAAGCTGGTGTGCCCGCCGTCCATCGCCTACGGCAGCCGCGGCGCCGGTGGTGCGATCCCGCCGAATGCCACGCTGCACTTCGAGGTGGAACTGCTGGGCGTGAAGGGCAAATAAGCGCCCTGCAAAATCAATAGCTGCTAGCGCCTGCTAAACAATAGTTTCAGTATCTAAACCAGCTGAAGTGTTTGATTGGCTTGCGCAAGCAGCTATTTTTTATGCATGAATGCACGCAAAAAAGGGAGGCCAAGCCTCCATTTTTTTGTTGCGGTGTGCGGCGGATCAGAACTGCACGTTGGCGCGAATCCAGAGGGTACGGCCATCTGGAATGCTGCCCTTGGTCGACTGGGCGGATTTCACGTAGGGATTGGCCCACTGGGTGGTGCCGGCATTGTTGGTCCAGCGCGTGAAGCTCAGGAAGTCCTTATCGAACAGGTTGTAAATCGTGCCAGAGATGGTTACGTTCTTGTTAATACGGTACTGCGCGCCCAGATTGAAGAGCGCGTAACCCTTGATGTCACCCACCGCGTCATATTCCAAGCGCTCGTCGACCGTGAAGTTCTCCGGTGCGTTGTTGAAGCGACGGCTCTTGCCACGGTATTCCGCCTGCAGCCAAGTAGACCACTGGTTGTTGATGTTCCAGTTCAAGGTGGCGCTGGCCACATGCTTGGCCACATCGCTGAGCTTGCCAACTACTTGACCTTGCTCAATCAACTCGCTGTCGGTCCAGGTGTAGCTGGCTGCCACATTCCAGGCTGGCGAAAACACATACTTGCTGCTCAGCTCCATGCCCCAGGTTTTGCCTTCGTCTTGGTTGTGGCTGAACGTGGTGTTGTTGGGTAAACCTGCGCAACCAGAAATGCGGTAGCTGCTGCTGCAGGCATCACTGACGATTTTGTTTTTGATCTTGTTGTGAAACGCGGTAGCTCCTGCGGTCCAACCTCGCTGGTTGTCAAACAGCAGGCCCAGTTCGGTGCTGGTGCTTTCTTCCGGTTTGAGGGCCGGGTTGCCGATTGTCATGGTGGCTCCTTGCCCAGAATAGCCGGCCAGGCCATTGACCAGCTGATTGACCTTAGGAGCGCGGAAACCTTGGCTCACCCCGCCTTTGAGGGTCAACATTTGTGTGGCATTCCATACCAGGTAAGCGCGTGGACTCCAGTGGCCGCCAAACTTGTCGTGGTGGTCGTAGCGCAGCCCGCCGGTGGCCGTCAGGCTTTCGGTCAGGCTCCATTCATCTTCGGCAAACAGCGCCCAAGTGTTTTGTTTGAAAGCCGAGGCGCCGCTGATCAATGCCAAACCTTCTGTCGCCTTGGTATGGCTGTACTGCGTGCCCACCGACAGCAGATGGCGTTCACCAATCGGGCTGACCAGTTTGGCGTCCCAGGTGGTGCTGGTTGACTCCAGTGTGCGTGGTTTGCCGATCAGATCTGGGCGTCCTGCATCGTTGGCGGCCGCATTCGGAATCGTGCGTCCTTTGGTCTCGTTTTGGCTATAGCTCAAGCTGCTTTCCAGCATGCCAATCGCCAATTTCCCTTTGTAGCCAATCGCGTACTGGTCGCGGTTGAACTGCAGTTCATCGGTGTACCCAGATGCGGTGGTCGTGGTGGCACCGGTGGTGCAATTGGTGAAGTCCAATGTGCCCAGCTCGCATCGGCGGTTGTCGTAGGCGGAGCGTGCACTGTCGGCATCCAGCCAGACTTCGTGGCCGGCGGAAGGTGTAAATGTCAGGCGAGCACCGATGGAATGCTGATCGCTCTTTGCAGGCGAAGGCCCCCGGGAGCTGATCGTGCCAGCACCGGACGAAGGCTGCAGACTCGATCCATCGCGGTTGAAGTAGCTACCGCGGATGGCCAAGCCCAGTTTGTCATGCTGGATGGGGCCATTCAGGTAGAAGCTGGTCTTCTGCACGGCGCCTTGGTCGTTGTTTTCAGGCAAAGAGCCTTCAACCTGTACGCTGCCCCCCCATTCTTTCGCGACCTTGCGGGTGATGATGTTGATCACGCCACCCATGGCGTCAGAACCGTACAACGTGGACATCGGGCCACGGATGACTTCAATGCGCTCAATTGCCGACATTGGAGGGATGAGCGAAGTCAGTGCTGCACCAAAGCCGTTGGGCGTGGTATCACCCGCGGGGTTGGGGCGTCGGCCGTCAATCAACACCAGCGTGTATTCGCTGGGCATGCCGCGCATGCTGATGTCAAATCCCCCGGTTTTTCCGGTACTGCCGCGAACGTCAATGCCTTCTACCCCCTGTAGCGCATCTGCCAAATCGCGGTAGCTTTTTTTCTCCAGCTCTTCGCGGGTCACCACGGAAATGGAGGCCGGGGCTTGCTTGAGTTCCTGCTCGAAGCCCGAGGCCGAGACCACGACTTCGGACAGGGACTGGGTCGATTCCTGTGCCACAGCCGAGGCGCAGGCTGCCGCCGCCAGGGCCAGCAGGGTGGGTTGGAGAAACAGTGCGGACGATTTTTTAGACATGGCGAGGCCTGCCAGCAGTGCCGGCATGGAAACGGTTGAAGGGAGTGCAGTGCGGCGCGGCACCGGTGGAATCGGTGCGGCCATGTCCTGTTATGAATTGTTATAGGGACGGTGTAGGGTGTCGATTATGACTTGTTGAATGCTAATGGTTCTCAGTGGTAAATGCTTTTTTGTTTTTCTGTCGCGTGAAACCGACGCTGGGACGCTGCACCACCCGGGGGGCATCAGCTCTGCGCCTACCTGCAATTGCTGGACTGGCGCCAGGGCTGGCGCGGCGGTCTGCCGTAGGCTGGCTGCAGCAAGGAGGGGGACGGCATGCCTGGGGACTGGAATCTCACCAACGATCTGCGCCGCGCCAAGTGGCAGGCGACGGGCTTGCTGCTGCTGGTCACTGCCGTGTTTGTGGCGACCCACTGGTTGCCGGCCACGCTGAGCGTGCGCGGGGTGAAGGCCGTGGCCGAGGCCGCCATGGTGGGGGCCCTGGCCGACTGGTTTGCGGTGACGGCCTTGTTCCGGCGCATTCCCTTGCCCTGGCTGGGGCGCCATACCGCCATCATTGCGCGCAATAAGGACCGGATTGGCGAGAATCTGGCGGTCTTTGTGCGCGACAAGTTCCTGGACACGCCCTCGCTGCTGGCCCTGGTGCGCCAGCATGACCCCGCGCAGCAACTGGCGCATTGGCTGGCTGCGCCGGCGCACCGCCAGTTGCTGGGGCAGCAGCTGGGCCGGGTGCTGGCCGGGGTGCTGGAGATGGTGCAGGATCGGCAGGTCGAGCGCTGGCTGACCCGCACGCTGCGCAGCGTGTTGGCGCAGGTGGACATGGGCCAGTCGCTGGCCACACTGCTGGCGGCCCTGACGCACGAAGGCCGCCACCAGGTGGTGCTGGACGATGTGCTGCAGCGCCTGTCGTCCCTGCTGCGCCGGGAGCCGACGCGCCTGTTCATGGCGCAGACGATTGTGCAGTGGCTCAAGCGCGAACACCCGCTGAAGGAGAAGGTGCTGCCCAGCGACTGGCTGGGTGACAAGGGGGCCGATGTGCTGGCCGAGGCCCTGGACAGCGTATTGGCCGAGGTGGCCCAGGACCCCCAGCACCAGATGCGGCAGGCGTTCGACCGCAGTCTGGCGCACTTCATCCTGCGGCTGCGCAGCGATGCGGCCTACCAGGCGCGGGCCACCGAGCTGCGGGACTACCTGCTGCACGATGAGAACCTGGCCCGCTACCTGCAGGCCTTGTGGAGCCGCACCCGCGCCAAGCTGCAGGCCGACCTGGCGAGCGAGCAGTCCTGGACGGTGCGCAAGCTGGCCGGCATGGGCCAGTGGCTGGGCCAGTCCCTGGCCCAGGATGCGGCGCTGCGCGCGTCGATGAATGCGCGGCTGGAGCGCTGGGCGCAGGCCCTGACGCCAGATGTCTCGCAGTTCATCGCGCGCCACATCCAGGACACGGTGCAGCGCTGGGATGCGCAGGAGCTGTCCGCGCTGGTGGAGCAGCACATCGGCAAGGACCTGCAGTTCATCCGCATCAACGGCACCCTGGTCGGCGGAGCGGTTGGCTTGCTGCTGTTCCTCAGCGGTCTCTGGCTGGCGCCCTGAGCCGGTGCCGCCTCCGCCCCGCTTCAGGCGGGCACGGCGCTGCCGATGGCCTCCAGGGCCTGCAGGGCGGTGGGCGGCTGGCCCACGGTCACCGTGCGCAGGTAGGTGTTCAGCGGCCCCAGGGCCGTGGCCACCGGCCCCGTGCCCGCCGGCAGCAGCACATGCAGCCAGCCGGCCCAGGCCAGGACCTGCAGCAGCTGGCTGATCAGGCCGGGCTGGTGCGCATACGCGGGCAAGTGCGCCAGTTCGGCATAGCTCGCGGCGCTGTGGCGCAGCGCGGTGATCAGCGGGGCCACCTGGGCCACTGGCAGGTGCACGGGGCCAATGCGGGTGTCCAGCACCAGTTCGCCCTGTGTCGGCGGCAAATCCCGCGGGGCTGCCGGCAGCAGGCCGATGCGCTGGCGCAGCAGTGCCTGGCGGTGCTCCTCGCTGCGCAGGGCCAGGCCGGCCGGGTGCTGGCGCAGGTAGAGGTCGCGGCGCTGGTTCTGGTTGCGTGCCACGTCCTTGAAGGTTTCCAGCAGCGCGGCGCTGGCCCCCTGGCGCTGCAGGGCCTGGAAGGCGGGCAGCGACTGCCCTGGGAGGGAGACGGCATCCAGGTTCTCAAGCGGCGTGGCGCTGGCGGCGTAGCGGCAGTCCACGGCTTCCAGGTCGGCCATCACATCGGCCACGTGCAGCGAGTCCCAGTGCGGATTGAGCAGTTCATGCGCCAGATAGTCCGCATCCAGCGCGGCCAGCCGATCGATCTCCTGGACCAGGCGCGGCTGCTCGCCAAAATGCCCCAGCCCTTGCTGGGTCAGGTGCTGCAGCCAGGCGACACCGGCACGGGCCTTGTCTGCCGAGCTGCCGGGCAGGGGTTGTGTGGCCAGGTGCAGCAATTTCTGGGTGGCCGCCATGGCACTGGAGCCTGGCTGGCTCATGTAGGCCAGGTAAAGCACCCCACCGGGCAGCAGCCGTTGCTGCACCAGCTGCTGCAGGGCCTGGCGCTGAGGGGGCGCAATCCAGGAATAGACGCCGTGGCAGACCATGAAGTCGCAGGCCGGCAGGGCGGCCGGGGATTGTGTGGCCGCCGCAAAGTCCAGGCATTCGTAGCGCAGGTTGTGCACGCCCAGCGCCTGGGCCCGGGCACGCGCCTGGGCGATCGCGCCGGGGTGGATGTCGATACCGAGGAACTGGCCCAGGGGGTTGGTGGCGGCTGCGATCAGGGTGCTGAGGCCGCTGCCGCAACCCAGGTCCAGGTAGGTGTAGGGGCGCGCCAGGTCGGGGCTTTTGAGGCCCATCGCAGTCAGCGTGGCGCACAGCCAGGCCGGCATGGTCTCGCGGTGGAAGTGGGCCGGATAGGGAACGTCGTGAACGTAGGCCGCGTCGGTGCGGTCAGCGGGGTGGTGCATGGGGCTGGCTGTGGCGCCGCACCGCCCGGCGGCGGGCGGCACCACAGGAGGCGGGTTAGAAGGACGCGGTGGCCGTCAGGTAGTAGGCGCGGCCAGGCTGGTTGTAGGTGTAGGCACCGGCCGAGCTGCCTTGCTTGCCCTTGCGCAGGAATTGCTTGTCGAGCAGGTTGTTGATGCCGGCGCCGACACGCAGGTTCTTGCTGACGTCGTAATTCACGCCCAGGCCGAAGATGGTGTGGGTGCCGATTTCCTCCACGCTGCTCACCGGTGTGCCGTTGGCCATCTGGGTGCGGGGCTTCTGGCGGCCGTAGACCGTGGCCTTGAACTGCGCCGACCAGGCCTGGTTGACATGCCAGTCCAGGGTGCTGTTGATGGTGAACTTGGGAATCACGGACAGCGGCTGGCCGGTGTCCTTGCTGTGGTTCTTGTCCATCCAGGTGAAGTTGTTGATCAGCTTCAGCGTGCTGCCCGAGCTGCCCAGCAGCGGGATGTTCAGATTGCCTTCCAGGCCTTCGACCACGGCCTTGCCGGCGTTGTTCCACTGGAAGTAACGGTAGGTGCCCTGGTCAACCACGGCGCCCGCGTCCATGTCCGCCACGATCTTGTTGCGGTAGTCGTTGCGGAAATAGGTCAGGCTGGCCTCCCAGCCCTGGTGGTTGTTCCAGGCCACCCCCAGTTCCTTGTTGACGCTGATTTCCGCATCCAGGTTGGGGTTGCCCTGGATGTAGCAGGGGCCGGTCACGCCCGTGGGGCAGCCGTTGCCCATGGTGGTGTACCAGTAGTTGGCGTTGGACTGGTACAGGTTGGGGGTCTTGAACACGCGTGCGATGCCGCCCTTGACCGTCCAGTCGGACGACAGCTCATAGCTGGCGTTCAGGCTGGGACTCCAGTTGTTGCCGAAGTCCTGGTGGTGGTCGAAGCGCAGGCCTGGGGTCAGGATGAAGGAAGGGCTGATCTCGATGTTGTCTTCGAGGTACAGGGCCAGGGACTTGGCCTGGCTTTGGGACGAGGCGGTGATGGGGCCGCTGGGGCCGTTCTGCTGGATGGCGTTGGGGTCGTCCAGGCTCTGGTGGCGCACTTCCAGGCCGCTGGTCAGCATCTGGTTGAGGCCGCCCAGTTGCAGCGGGGTGTTCAGCTCGCCGCTGAGGAAGTAGTTCTGCTGTTCGGATTCCACGAACTCCAGCGGTCCGGTGCAGCTGCCTTCGGGGCCGCCAGCGGCATTCTTCTTGCAGTTGCTGTTGCGCGTGTTCTCGTACTGGAAGATGACGCGCGACTTGCCCAGCTCTCCCAGGTTGGCGCGGTGCGTGACCGAGGCCGTCTGGCGGTAGGTGCGGCGCAGTTCAGCCCCGTTTTCTGCCAGCTCCTTGATGAGGGCGGTGTTTGTGGCGTTGGTGCTCTGCGGGACTTCGCCCACGTAGATGTTGCCCTGGCGGCTGAAGCCGGCCTCGAACTCCAGCACCTGATCGGGCGTCAGGTCCCAGCGCAGCAGGGCGTTCAGATCGCGGTTGCGGTTGCCTTCGCGGCCGGCGGCCAGCGGCAGGCCATTGGCGTCCAGACCGTTGATGCCGATGTCATCGCCCTCGGTCTTGGCGACGTTGCCGTACAGGCGGAAAGACAGGGCCTCGCCGATGGGGCCGCTCAGGTTGAAGCCCAGGCGGCTGGAGCCGCCTTCCTGGCTGTCCTCGGGCTGCAGATAGTAGGCCGTGACGGAGCCCGACAGCTGCTTTTGCGGCTTCTTGGTGATGATGTTGACGACCCCCCCGGCTGCGCCCGAGCCATAGCGTGCAGCGGCCGGGCCGCGGATCACTTCGATGCGCTCGATCTGCTCGGCTGGCACCCAGTTGGTATCGCCGCGCGTGTCGCGCTCGCCGGTGCGGCGCATCTGTGCGGCCTCGCGCGACATCACGGGTTTGCCGTCGATCAGGATCATGGTGTTCTCGGGGCCCATGCCGCGCAGGTCGATCTGGCGCTGGTTGCCATAGGCACCGCTGGAGCCGGCGCCGGTCAGGTTGACGCCGGGCATGGTGCGGATGATTTCCGACAGGTCGTTGCTGACCGGGCTGCGGGCGATGTCCTCGGCCGTGATGATGGACGTGCCCAGGGCCTGGCGCGCCTCGTCTTCGGCGGTGCCGAGCACCCGGACTTCGGACAGCGTGGCGGCGGTGTCCGGGGCGGTGGTGCCTTGGGCAAAGACCAGGCTGTGCGCGGCCAGGGCCACGGCCGACAGCGCGAAACGGCGCATTTTTTGGGAGGAAGATGGCATGGTTTGTAAAATATGTATTGAGATCAATTCTCATTACTATTCTATTTAACGATCAGGGTATCTCCCGAGTCCCCCTGCGGCCATTGCCGATTTGTTGTGTATTTGTCACAGACTGTGACGGCGCCAGGGCGGGTCGGCGGGCCTGTGAACAAGGAGTTGAAATGCGGGTTCTACAACGTCGTACCTGGGTGGCGGCCATGGTGGCAGGGCTGTCGGCCCCGCTGGGCTGGGCGGCGCCGTCCACGGTGCTGGTGCAGCATGCGCAGGGCGCCACGGCGGTGCCGCAGCGGCCTCAGCGCGTGGTGGTCTACGACCTGGCCACGCTGGACACGATGCAGGCGCTGGGGATGGCGGTGCGCGGCGTGCCCCAGGCCCAGCTGCCGTCCTATCTGGCGGGCTATGCCGATGCGCGCTATACCGTGGCGGGCTCGCTGTTTGAGCCCGATTACGCCGCGCTGAGCCAGATCCGCCCCGATCTGATCATCGTCGGCGGCCGTTCCGCGGCCAAGTACGAGGCGCTGGGCAAGATCGCGCCGACGCTGGATTTCAGCGTGCGCGGCGATCACCTGCTGCAGGACATGGCGCGCAACATCACGCAGCTGGCCCAGCTGTCTGGCCAGCCGGCCCAGGGCCAGGCCTTGCTGGCGCGCCTGGAGCGCGAGGTGGGCGTGGTGCGCCACCTGGCGGCCCAGGCCGAGCCGGGCCTGCTGCTGATGGCGGTGAACGAGCGCATCCTGCCGAACGCCCCGGGCTCGCGCTTCGGTTTCCTGTTCGATGTGCTGGGGGCCCGCTCGGCGCTGCGCGCCCAGGACCTGCCGGCGCGCGGCACGGTGTACGACTTTGACGCGGTGGCCCGGCTCGACCCGGCGTGGATCTATGTGATCGACCGCAACGCTGCCACCGGCTCGGCGCCCGGCGGCGGCGCCCTGATCCCGTCGCAGCAGGTGTTCGACAACGCCCAGGTGCGCGGCACGCAGGCCGGCCGCAAGGGCCAGGTGGTGTTTCTGGACCCCAAGGGCTGGTACCTGCTGGGCAGTGCCGGCCCGACCGCCTTGCTGGGCAATCTGGCACAGCTGCAGCAGGTCTACCGTGCCGCAGGCCTGCGTTGACCGGCAGGCTTAGAAAATGAGAGCGTCTGGCGCCCATCTTTCAAGCCTTTAACGGTATTTGATGCCTAAAAGCAAAGAGCACCCTGCGCGGGGTGCTCTTTTTTTATGCGGCGCAGGGCGTCAGGCGGCGTCTGCGTCGGGCGCCTGGGTTTGCAGCAGGTGCTCGCCGATCTGCTTCCAGGCCTTGGCCGCGTCGTGCTCGCCGGCAAAGTGGTGGCAGCTGGCGGCCGTCATGGCGACGCGGCCGTTTTCCGGGTCCAGGTCGAAGGCCTGCTCGCACTGCGCGGCGGCGTTGGACCACATCACCAGGGCGTTGGCCGAGCCTTCCTTTTGCAGCGCCAGGGCCTCGGCCATCCAGGCCTGGGCCAGGCGGAAGGCCGCTTCGGCATGGTCGGGATCGGCCTTGTGGGCGTGGAAGAAGTGCTGGCCGGCCTGCTGCCACAGGGCGCGGGCCTGCTGGAAGTCGACGGTCGCGGCCTGCTGGGCCCGGGCGACCAGGGCGTTGCCGGATTGCAGGTGTTCTTCAAAGCTTGCTTCAGTCATGGGTGCGGCACGGCGGTCTGCGTCAAAGCCCGCATTGTGGCGCGATGCGGGTAGGCGCGTGCGGCACCCGGCTTCTGCCGCCGGGCACCGCAGCGCTCAGGCCATCTGGCTGATGGTCTTGCGAAAGCGCGCCAGCGACAGCGCAAACAGCACGCTGCCGATGGCGGCCAGCGCCAGGAAGGGCTTCCACACCACCTCCAGCCCGGCACCGCGGTAGAGGATGGCCTGGCCCAGCTCGACGAAGTGCGTGGTCGGCGCCAGCAGCATGATGTCCTGCACCAGCTGGGGCATGGATTCGCGCGGTGTCATGCCGCCCGACAGCAGCTGCAGCGGCAGCAGCGTCAGCACCATCAGCAGGCCGAACTGCGGCATGGAGCGTGCCACCGTGGCCATGAAGATGCCCATGGCCGTGGTGGCGAACAGGCACAGCGCCGCGCCGGCCATGAACAGCGGGATGCTGCCCTCGATCGGCACCTGCAGAAAGCCGCGCACCACCAGGTTCAGCGACACCCCGGCCGCCACCAGCACCACGGCGCCCATGGACCAGACCTTGGCCAGCATGATCTCGGTGGGCGTGACGGGCATCACCAGCAGGTGCTCGATGGTGCCGTGCTCGCGCTCGCGGATCAGCGCCGCGCCGGTCAGGATGATGGACAGCAGGGTCACGTTGTTGATGATCTGCATCAGCCCGCCGAACCAGATCTTGTTCAGCGACGGGTTGAAGCGCGCGCGCAGCTCCAGCTCCACCGGCAGCGTGCTGGCGCTGCGGTGGCGCTGGGTGAATTCGTTGATCTCGGCCAGCACGATCTGCTGGATGTAGCCGCTGCCCGAGAACGCCTGGCTCATGCGCGTGGCGTCCACGTTCAGCTGCAGCTCGGCCTTTCTGCCGGCCAGCACGTCGCGCTGGAAGCCGGGCGGAATGGTCAGCGCGAAGGTGAAGGTGCCGGCGTCCATGCCGGGGTCCACCTGCTGCCAGTCCAGCATCTGCGGCGGCATGAACTGCGGCGGGTAGAAGGCCGAGGCAATGCGCGCCGACAGCGGCGACTGGTCCTGGTCGACGATGGCGATGGGCGCGTGGTGCAGCGTCTCGGGCATGGCCGAGGCGGCGGTGTAGACCGAGGCGGTGAAGGTGTAGACGATGAGCACCAGCATCACCGGGTCGCGCCACAGGCTCCACAGTTCCTTCACGCCCAGGCGCCAGATGTTTTTCAAGCTATGCAGCATGGCAGTTTTTCCAATACTTCACAGGGGCCGAAGCGCCGTTTTGTGGTGGCCTTGGTAAGTGATTCGTGCGGGGGCGCCCAGACAGCGCTGCAGGCTTGGTTGCGGGCCCTGGCCATCCCCCAGTACTGTCTGCGGGCCCACGCCGCGCCTGCAGCGCTGTCTGGGCGTTGTGGCGCGCGACCGGAGCCCCGCTGCGCTGCGCGGGCGCGCTCCGGCAGGCATTCCACATGCCAGAGGCATTGCGCAGAAGCTGCCGCCATGCAGTGCAGGCATGCCGCATACCGAGACCCCTTGCGCCAGGGACACCGCGCAAGGGCCGCCCCGCCGCGCGGGTGTCGTCCCCCTCCGGCGAAGCCAGAGAGGGGGAAGGCGCGAAGCGACTCAGGGGGAGATTCGTCATTTCTCTTGCTTGGGCAAAGCCCAGATGGCGATGCCCATGATCACGGGAATGGCCAGCAGCAGCGGCAGGTAGGCGCTGGTCAGCTCGTGCAGGCCCAGGGCCTTGCTGAACACGCCGCGGCTGATGGCGAACATGTGGGTGGCGGGGTAGATCTCGCCAATCCAGCGGCCCGCGCCTTCCAGCGAGCTGACCGGGTCGGTCAGGCCCGAGAACTGCGTGGCCGGGATCAGCGTGCCCAGCATGGCGAAGAACAGCGCCGCGATCTGGCTGCGCGTGACGGCCGAGGCCAGCAGGCCCATGCCGGTGGCGATGACGGCAAACAGCAGGGCCGCCAGCGTCAGCGCCATGAAGCTGCCGGTCATGGGCACGCCGAAGGCGAACACCGCCATGGCGCACATCAGCAGGTAGTTGAGCAGTGCCAGGGCCACATAGGGCAGCTGCTTGCCCAGCAGGAACTCCAGCCGCGTGACCGGCGTGACGTAGAGGTTGACGATGGAGCCCAGCTCCTTCTCGCGCACCACGGCCAGGGCCGTCAGCATGGCCGGGAACATCAGCAGCAGCATGGGGATGACGGCGGGCACCATGGCGGGCAGGCTCTTCACATCGGGGTTGTAGCGAAAGCGCGTCTCGATCGCCACCTGGCTGCCCATGCGCAGGCCGGTGCGCTCGCGCACCTGCTGCACCAGCCAGTACTGGTGGATGCCTTGCACATAGCCCTTCACGGTCTCGCCGCGCTGGGGCATGGCGCCGTCGAACCAGGCGCCCACGGCCACCGGGCGGCCGCGCAGCACGTCGCGGCCAAAGCCGGGCGGGATCTCGATGGCCAGCGACAGCTCGCCGCTTTTCATGCGCCGGTCCAGCTCTTCGTAGCTGTGCAGCGGCGGCTGCTCGACGAAGTAGCGCGAGCCCGACAGGCTCTGCGTGTAGCTCTGGCTCAGCGTGCTCTGGTCGCGGTCCAGCACGGCAAAGCGCAGGTCTTCCACGTCCATGCTGATGCCGAAGCCGATCACCACCATCAGCACCAGCGAGCCGGCCAGCGCCATGGTGGCGCGCACCGGGTCGCGCTGCAGCTCCAGGGTTTCGCGCCACAGATAGCTCCACAGCCGCTGCAGGCTGAAGCGGGCGGGGCGTGCAGCTTCAGAAGCAGGAGCGGTTGCCGCTGATTGGGCAAGGCTTTCAGATGGTTTTCCGTCTGAAGTCGTTGCAGAGCTTGCGCTGGCTGCTTCGGGTTTTGCGTCCAGGTCCGGTGCGGCCTCGCCCGATGCTTCGACCAGGTAGCCGATGAAGGCTTCCTCCAGCGTGGCCGCGCCGCGCTTGGCGACCAGGGCGGCGGGCGTGTCGCTGTCCAGCACCTTGCCGGCGTGCATCATCGACATGCGGTCGCAGCGCTCGGCCTCGTTCATGAAGTGGGTGGAGATGAAGATGGTCACCTGGTCGCGGCGCGACAGCTCTACCAGCAGGCGCCAGAACTGGTCGCGCGCCACCGGGTCCACGCCCGAGGTGGGCTCGTCCAGGATCAGCAGCTCGGGCCGGTGCACCATGGCCACGGCCAGCGACAGGCGCTGGCGCAGGCCCAGCGGCAGGCGCTCGGGCAACTCGCGGCGCTCGGCGGTCAGGCCAAAGCGCTCCAGCATCTCCTGCACGCGCGCCGGCACCTCGGCCTCGGGCACGTGGAACAGCTGGGCGTGCAGCACCAGGTTCTGCTCCACAGTCAGCTCGCCGTACAGCGAGAATGCCTGCGACATATAGCCCACGCGCCGGCGCGTGGCGATGTCGTGGGGATTCACCGCGTTGCCGAACAGCCAGGCCTGGCCTGCGCTGGCGGGCATCAGCCCGGTCAGCATCTTCATGGTGGTGGACTTGCCGCAGCCGTTGGAGCCGAGGAAGCCGAAGATCTCGCCACGGCGGATGCGGAAGTTCACATGGTCCACGGCGACAAAGTCGCCAAAGCGCATGGTCAGGTCCTGGGCCTCGATGGCGATGTCCTGGTCGTCGGCCTGCAGCGGCGGAATCACCACCTCGGCATGGCCGCGCTTCTTGGCCTCGGGCAGCAGGGCGATGAAGGCCGCCTCCAGCGACTGTGTGGCGGTGCGCGCCAGCAGCTCGGCCGGGGTGCCGGTGTCCAGCACCTGGCCGTCGTCCATGGCCACCAGCCAGTCGAAGCGCTGGGCCTCGTCCATGTAGGCTGTGGCCACCAGCACGCTCATGTGCGGGCGGGTGCTGCGGATGCGGCGGATCAGGTCCCAGAACTGGGCACGCGCCAGCGGGTCCACCCCGGTGGTGGGCTCGTCCAGGATCAGCAGGTCGGGGTCGTGGATCAGCGCGCAGCACAGGCCCAGCTTCTGCTTCATGCCGCCCGACAGCTTGCCGGCGGGGCGGGCCAGGAATTTCTTCAGCCCGGTGCTCTGCGTCAGGTCGTCGATGCGGGCACGGCGCTCGGCCGCGTCATGGCCGAACAGGCGGGCGAAGAACTGCAGGTTCTCCTCGACCGACAGCGTGGGATAGAGGTTCTTGCCCAGCCCCTGGGGCATGTAGGCGATGCGCGGGCACACGGCCTCGCGGTGCGCCTGGCTGCGCATGTCGCCGCCCAGGGCCCAGACCTGGCCGTCCTGCACCGCGCGGGCACCGGCCAGCAGCGACAGCAGGCTGGACTTGCCCACGCCGTCGGGTCCGATCAGGCCGACCATGCCGCCGGCGGGAATCTCCAGCGTGATGCCGCGCAGTGCCTCGGTGCGGCCATAGCGCAGGCGCACGTCCTGCAGCCGGGCCACCGCGGGGCGGGAAGGGGGGGGCGCCACCGTCATGCGCGCTTACTCCGGCAGCTTCACTTGCAGGTGGGCGGGCCACTGGGCGCCAGGCTCGGCCAGCACCCAGGCCTGGCCGGGCAGGCCGGTCTTCACCTGGCTCAGGTGCTTTTGCAGCAGTTGCGGGTCGATCTGCGCCTTGACGCGGAACATCAGCTTCTGGCGCTCGCTGGCGGTCTCCACGGTCTTGGGCGTGAACTGGGCGGTGCTGGCGACGAAGCTGACCTTGGCGGGAATCACCCACTGCGGGGCAGCGTCCAGCACGATGCGCACCTCGGCGCCCAGGGCCACGCGGCCGGCCACGGTCTCGGGCAGGAAGAAGCCCATGTACACGTCCGACAGGTCCACCAGGTTCAGCAGCTTGCCGCCGGCCCCCAGCACCTCGCCGGGCTGGGCCAGGCGGAATTGCACCCGCCCGTCGCGCGGGGCGGTCAGCGTGCTGTCGTCGAGTTCGGCATCGATGCGCTGCACGGTGGCCGCGGCGGCGGTCACGGCCGAGACCGAGCCGGTGACCTGGGCCTTGGCCGCCTCGATGGCCGCCTTGGCGGCCGCCGCCTGGGCCTGTGTGGCCTTCAGTGCGGCCTGGGCGCTGCGCATGCGGGCGCGGTCGTCGTCCAGTTCCTGCACGGCGCTGGCGCCTTCCTTGGCCAGGGTTTCGGAGCGCGCCAGGCGGCGCTGGGCGGCGTCCAGCTCGGCCTCGCGCTGGGTCACCAGGGCCAGGGCGGCGGCGTGGTCGCTTTCGCGCAGCGCCACCTGGGCGCGGGCGGCGGCCACGTTGTGCTCGGCCCGGTCCTTGCCGGCCACGGCCTCGGCATGCTGGGCCTGTAGGGTGTGGATCTGCATGCGCGCCAGCGGCTCGCCGGCTTTCACGAAGGCGCCTTCGGTGACCAGGATCTCTTCGACCCGGCCGCCGAGCTTGGTGGCGACGTCGATCTCCGTGGCTTCGATGCGGCCGTTGCCGCTGGCCAGGCCGGCATCGACCTGGCTGGCCTGCCATTGCTTCCAGGCGTAGCCAGCGGCCAGCAGCAGGGCCGCGGCAATCGCGACGGTGGTGAGGGTCTTGCGGGTGGTGGGTGCGATGGGCATGGTGGGCAATGCGGTCGGTTAGGGGGTGACGGCGGAGGGGCGCTGGCGGTCGGTGCCGGCGGGGGCGCCCCCCAGGGCGGTGTACAGGCTGACCTGGGCGGCCTGCAGGGCGTAGGCCACCTGCACCGCCTGCTGCGCGGCACCCAGCAGCTCGCGCTGGGCATCCAGCACGTCCAGGTAGGGCGAGGCGCCGTTGTCATAGCGCAGCTGGGCCAGGCGGTTGCGCTCCTGCAGCACCTGCAGGTTGTCCTGCTGCACGCGCAGCTGCTGCGCCAGGAAGTGGCGCGCCGACAGGGCATCGGCCACCTCGCGGAAGGCGGTCTGCACACTGCGCTCGTAGCTGGCCACGGCGCTGTGCTGGCGCACCGTGGCCAGGTCCAGGTTGGCGCGGCGGCGGCCCCCGTCCAGGATGGGCAGGGAGATGCTGGGGGCAAAGGTCCAGGCCTTGCTGCCGCTGTCGAACAGACCGTCCAGCTGGGCGCTGGCCGTACCGAAGCTGCCGGTCAGCGCAATGCGCGGGAAGAAGGCGGCGCGCGCGGCGGCCACCTGGGCATGGGCGGCCTGCAGCTGGTGCTCGGCGGCGACGATGTCGGGCCGCGCCTGCAGCAATTGGGAGGGCAGGCCGGCCGGGACCTCGCCCAGGATGGCCGCCCCCGGTGGCAGGGCGGGCAGCGGGGCGATCGCCTGGCCCGTGAGCTGGCCCAGGGCATGGACCAACTGCGCACGCGCCTGCTGCAGCTGCACCACCAGGGCATGGGCCTGGTTGTACAGGCTTTGCACCTGGGTCAACGCGTATTTGGAGGTGCTGCCGACTTCGTGGCGGCGCGTGAAGATGCGCTGGGTCTCGGCCCGGGTGTCCAGCGTGCTGCGCGCCAGGTGCAGGCGCTCGTCGGTCTCGCGCAGCGCCAGGTAGCTGCGGGCCACCTGGCCCAGCAGCGTCAACTGGGCGGCACGGGCCCCGGCGGCGCTCGCCAGGTACTGCTGCAGGGCGGCCTCGTCCAGGCTGCGCACGCGGCCCCACAGGTCCAGCTCCCAGCTGTTGAGGCCGACGAAGACTTCATGGTCGCTGCCGGTGACCGGGCGGCCGCTGACGTTCAGATCGCCGGGTACGCGGGCCCGGGCATGGCTGCTACCCACGGCCACCGTCGGAAACCGGTCGGCGCGCTGCAGGCCGTGCACGGCGCGCGCCTCTTCGACCCGCAGCAGCGCCAGGCGCAGGTCGCGGTTGTGGGCCAGGGCCTGGGTCTGCAACTGGGCCAGCGTGGGGTCCTGCACCCACTGCTGCCAGTCGGGCAAGGCGGCGGCCACCGGGGTGGCATGGCTGTCGGAGGGCCACTGGCCGGGCAGCACGCCGGGGTCGGGTTGCGCCAGGGACGGTGCGCCAGGGGCGCAGCCACCCAGCAGCAGGGCGCACGCCAGCGTCACCGCCAGGCGGACGGGAACGGCAGGGGGCAGGCAAACGGAGGTGTTCATGGCAAGCACGGAAGTGAAACGGGCCGCTGGCCGCGGGGGCACAACAAGGTCCCACCAGCCTGCGGCGCCACCGCAGGGCGGTGGCGGGCTGTACAAGGTCTGCAGTCGGTGCAGGAAGCGGTGGCAGCGCCGGGCTGCAAGGCCGCCCGGTGCGGGTTGGCGGGGTTCACCGGTCTAGTGTTGCAGCCTTGCCGCGCGGTGTGGGCAAAGGCCTGCGGTGCCACTAGGGTTAGCCCCCGGGGGATGTTTCCAAAAGTTGCGCGCTGCGGCCATACTGTCGGGTTGGCCGCAGCGTGGGGCCTGCGTTCACAGCGGCAGCCAGCGCTGCCACCAGACGGGTGCCGGGGCCGGGCGGGCGATGGCCCCGTGGGCCTGCAGCAGCGGCAGCAGCGCGGCGTCGCCGCGGGACTGCGCGGCCTGCAGCGGGCTCAGGTTGCCCAGTTCCGCGGGCAGGTTGGGGTCGGCGCCATGCTCCAGCAGCAGACGTGCGACCTCGGCATGGCCCTGCAGCAGGCTGGCGACCAGGGCCGTCTGCATCACCTCGGGGTGCTGGTAGTCGACGTCCACCCCGGCACTCAGGTGGTAGCGCACGCAGGCCGCATCGCCGCGCTCGGCCGCGTTGTACATGTCTTTCCAATCACCGCCTCCACTGGCCATGGCACCTCCTCGTTGGTCCGTCCTCCCGCCCTTGTAGAGCAAAGGCCGGGGTTCGCACAGCGGGATTTCGCGCAGTTGGCGCGGGAAGAGGGTCAGGGAGCGCGTGGTTGCGTGGGGCTGCGGTGGTGAAAAGCGCTTTGCAGGCCCCAGGTGCCACGGGCCCTGGGCGCATCCGCCCTGTGCCCGGCGCCGCCGTGGTCAGGGCGGCGTATCGGGTCCCCGTGGCGCGGGGATGGCCCCGTGGTGGTGGTCGGGCAGCGCCCGCCGCCGAGCGCATCTGCACGCAGAGGCCGCCCGGGGCTGAAAACGATGTGGCAGGCGGGCGCTGGGCCGCTCAGAACCTGGGCAGGTCCGGGTGGCTGATCTGGCCGCCGCGCACCAGCATCTTGCCGTACTCCGCGCAGCGGTTGTGCGTGGGGATGACCTTGCCGGGGTTCAGCAGGCCGGCCGGGTCGAAGGCGGCCTTCAGGGCGAACATCTGCTGGTTCTCCTCGGTGGTGAACTGGGTGCACATGCTGTTGAGCTTTTCCACGCCCACACCGTGCTCGCCGGTCACCGTGCCGCCCATGGCCACGCTGGTCTCCAGGATGTCGGCGCCGAACAGCTCGCAGCGGTGCAGTTCGTCGGCGTCGTTGGCATCGAACAGGATCAGCGGGTGCAGATTGCCGTCGCCGGCATGGAACACGTTGGCGCAGCGCAACTGGTACTTCTTTTCCATCTCCTGGATGGCCAGCAGGATGTCGGCCAGGCGCTTGCGCGGGATGGTCGAGTCCATGCACATGTAGTCGGGGCTGATGCGGCCGCTGGCGGGGAAGGCGTTCTTGCGCCCGCTCCAAAAGCGCAGGCGTTCCTCCTCGCTCTGGCTCACGCTGATGGCCGTGGCGCCGGCGGCGCGCAGCACCTCGCTCATGCGGGCGATCTCTTCCTCCACCTCCTCGGGCGTGCCATCGGATTCGCACAGCAGGATGGCCTCGGCACTCAGGTCGTAGCCGGCTCGCACAAAGTCCTCGACGGCGGCGGTCATGGGTTTGTCCATCATCTCCAGTCCAGCAGGGATGATGCCGGCCGCGATCACGGCGGCCACGGCATCGCCGGCTTTGCGCACATCGTCGAAGCTGGCCATGATGCAGCGCGCCAGCTGGGGTTTGGGGATGAGTTTGACGGTCACCTCGGTCACCACGGCCAGCATGCCCTCGCTGCCGATCATGGCGGCCAGCAGGTCATAGCCGGGCGCGTCCAGCGCGTCGGAGCCGAACTCGACCGGCTCGCCCTCGATGGTGAAGCCCTTCACCTTCAGCACGTTGTGCACCGTCAGCCCGTATTTCAGGCAGTGCACGCCGCCGGAGTTCTCGGCCACGTTGCCGCCGATGGTGCAGGCGATCTGGCTGCTGGGGTCGGGGGCGTAGTACAGGGCGTAGGGCGCGGCGGCCTCGCTGATGGCCAGGTTGCGCACGCCGCACTGCACCACGGCCGTGCGGCTGTAGGCATCGACCTTCAGGATCTGGTTGAACTTGGCCAGCGACAGCGTCACGCCCAGTGCGTGGGGCATGGCACCGCCGGACAGGCCGGTGCCCGCGCCGCGCGCCACCACGGGTACGTTGATGGCGTGGCAGGCCTTGAGCACCGCCTGGACCTGGTCATAGGTCTCGGGCAGGCAGACCACCAACGGGCGCTGGCGGTAGGCGGTCAGGCCGTCGCACTCGTACGGCGTGGTGTCTTCGGCATTCCACAGCAGGGCGTGCTCGGGCACATGCTGGCGCAGGGCGGCCACGACTTCGGCCTGGCGGGTGGCGCGTTCGGAAAGGCTGGGGCTGGTCATGGCGCCGACTGTAGGGCAAGCCGTGGCGCGGTGCTGTGATTTTTTTGGCAAGCGGCTGTGAAAGCGCCACCGGCACGACGCCGGGGGCGTCCAGGTGCTTCAAAAGCAGGAGCTGCTGACGCTCGTCTTGCTTGCGTTAAGTGCCAATTTGGCTCAAAAAAGCATCAGCCCACGGTCTTGGCCAGCCACTCGGCGAAGGCCTGGCATTCCCAGCGGTCCATGGTGCCGGTGCGCCAGCACAGGTAGTGGGCATGGGGGCTGGCCACGTCCAGGTCGAACAGCCGCACCAGGGTGCCGTGGTCCAGCCAGGGGGCACCGAGCTTGAGGCGCACCGGCGCCACGCCCATGCCGGCTGCGGCAGCGTCGCACAGCAGGCCCACGTCGTTGAACTGCGAGCCCTCGCTGGGCTCGGCCCAGTCCAGGCCGGCGGCCTGGAACCAGGGGCGCCAAGACTCCAGCGGGCTGCGCAACAGCGGCAGCTCCTGCAGGTCCTCGGGCTTGGTGATGGGGCCGTGCTGGCGCAAAAAACTGGGCGAGGCCACGGGCGTGTAGACGTCGCGGGCAATCTCCAGGTGTTCCACGTCCGCGTAATGGCCAACGCCGTAGCGCACCATCAGGTCGGCATCCTCGGCCACCACGTCCAGCAGCGGGATGGCGACCTGCAGCGTCAGGTCGATCTCGGGGTAGGCCTCGGTGAACTGCGCCAGGCGCGGGATCAGCATGCAGCGCGCAAAGGTGGGCGTGACCGCGATCTTCAGCCGTGCGCGGCCGCTGGCTACCGGGTGGTTGGGGAAGCACTGCAGCGCCCCCAGGCCTTCGCGCACCTGCTGCAGGTAGTTCTGGCCGTCGGTGGTCAGCGAAAAGTCCGTGCGCCCGAACAGCTGCGTGCCCAGCACCTGCTCCAGCTGACGCACGCGGTGGCTGACCGCGCTGGGCGTGACGCTGAGCTCCTCGGCCGTCAGCGTCACGCTGCGCAGGCGTGCCAGGGCTTCAAAAGTCAGCAGGCACTGGATGGGCGGGATGCGCCGGGCCGAGCGGCTGTCAAAGAAGCGGCTGGGGCGTTGGCCGTTGCTGCGGGGTGTGGACATGGCGCGGGGTGGTGGCTGCGGTTGGAAAAGCAAGAAGCGCTTGCGGTTGCGGGTTTCCAGGTCGACAACCGGGAACCCAGCAACGGCAAGCGCTACCTGCTGCGATGTGCTGCGCTCAGCGGAACACCACGGTCTTGTGGCCGTTGACCAGCACGCGGTGTTCGCTGTGCCACTTCACGGCACGCGCCAGTACCTGGCTTTCGGTGTCCTGGCCGCGGGCGGTCAGGTCTTCCACAGTGTCGGTGTGGTCGGCACGGGCCACGTCCTGCTCGATGATCGGGCCTTCGTCCAGATCCGCGGTCACGTAGTGGGCGGTAGCGCCGATCAGTTTCACGCCACGGTCGTGCGCCTGGTAGTAGGGCTTGGCACCCTTGAAGCTGGGCAGGAAACTGTGGTGGATGTTGATCGCACGTCCGGACAGTTTTTGACACAAGTCATTAGACAGGACCTGCATATAACGGGCCAGAACGACCAGCTCGGCCCCTTCCGCCTCGATAATCTCGAACTGCTTGGCTTCGGCCTGGGCTTTGGTGGCGGCAGTCACCGGGATGTGGTGGAACGGGATGTTGTAGCTGGCGGCCAACTGGTAGAAGTCGCGGTGGTTGCTGATGATGGCCTTGATGTCGATGGGCAGCAGGCCGGATTTCCAGCGGAACAGCAGGTCGTTCAGGCAGTGGCCCTGGCGGCTGACCATCAGCACGGTCTTCATGCGCTCCGATTCGGCGTGCAGGCTCCACTTCATCTCGTAGGTGTCGGCCATGACGGCGGTGGCCGCCTTCAGGCCGGCCAGGTCGGTGTGCTCGCAGGCAAACTGCACGCGCATGAAGAACAGACCGGTGGCGCTGTCGTTGAATTGGGAAGCTTCTTCGATGTTGGCGCCTTGCTCCAGCAGGAAGCCGGAGACGGCATGCACCAGACCACGGCGGTCGGGGCAGGACAGAGTAAGGATGTAGGCTTGGGTCATAGCGGGGGCAATTGTCGCAGCATGGCCGGGGTCAAGAGGGGATTGAGGGAATACATGCAACACGAGGACGCAGTCCCGCATCTGGCACCCTGGCGGGCGCTGGTGCTGTATCTGGTGGTCGGCCTGCTGTGGTTTGGCGCAGGGGACGCGATCATGCCGCAGCTGGTGCAGGACCGTGCGCTATACCTGCTGCTGCAGCAAGGGCAGGACTATGTGTTCGTGCTGTTGTCGGGCTGCTACGCGGCCTGGCTGGTGCTGCGGACCATGCGCGCCGAGGCACGGCGCAGCGCCGACCGCCAGGCCCTGGAGGCCAGCGAGGAAAAGCTGCGCCTGGCGCTGGATGGCAGCGGCAGCGGCATGTGGGACTGGGACATGGCCCAGCGGCGCCACACCTTCTCGCAGGGCGTGGCCAAGCTGATGCGCTACGAGGGCTGCAACTTTTCGGAGGAGTTTCGCTTCAAGCCGCGCATCCACCCGGACGACCGCGCCATGGTGGGCCAGGCGGCCCAGGCCACGCTGGAGCAGGGCGTGCCGTTTGTGGTGACGGCCCGCGTGCTGTGCTTTGACGGGGCCTACCGCTGGTTCGAGGCCCGCGGCACCCGCCACCTGGACGACCGCGGCCAGCCCGTGCGCTTCTCCGGCATCATCACCGACAAGACCCAGCAGCGCGCCGAGGAAGACCGCCTGCGGCTGGCGGCCAGCGTGGTGGAAAACACCGCCGAAGGCATCGTGGTGACCGATGCCAACAGCCACATTCTGTCGGTCAACCCGGCCTTCTCGCGCCTGCTGGGCTACGAGGCGGCGGAGCTGATCGGCAAGCGCCCCTCGACCTTCAAGTCCGGCCTGCACGACAAGGCCTTCTATGACGACATGTGGAGCAGCCTGCACCGCAGCGGCCACTGGCGCGGGGAAATCTGGAACAAGCGCAAGAACGGCGAGATCTTCCCGGAGCGCATGTCGCTGAACGCGGTGCGCGACCCGCAAGGCCATGTCTCGCACTACGTGTGCATGTTCACCGATATCTCCGAGGAGAAGCAGCGTGAGCGGCAGCTGGAGCACCTGGCCCACCGCGACGCCCTGACCGGCCTGGCCAACCGCAACTGGTTCGTGCAGGAGCTGACGCGCTGCGTGCACCACGCGGTCGAAACGCGCGAGCGCATGGCGGTCATCCTGCTGAACCTGGACCGTTTCAAGGACGTGAACGACAGCTACGGCCACGCCGTGGGCGACGAGGTGCTGCGCCACATCGCGCGCCAGGTGCAGTCGGCGCTGCGACCCGGGGACCTGATCGCGCGCATGGCGGGCGACGAGATCGTGGTGCTGACGCGCCACCTCAAGCACCGCAAGGAGGCCTCGGACATTGCCGAGCGCCTGATCCACGCGGCCGCCCAGCCCTGGAAATCCCCTGATGGCTTTGCCGTGGTGGTCAGCGGCAGTGCCGGCATCTGCTGCTACCCCGAGCACGCCCAGGATGCGGCCCTGCTGGTGCAGGGCGCTCACGCCGCGGTGTACGGCGCCAAGGATGGCAAGGGCGGCAGCAACCAGTGGTGCTTCTTCAACGAGGACATGACCCAGGCCGCGCGCGAGCGCATTGCGCTGGAGTCGCGGCTGCGCAATGCCGTGGCCCAGGGGCACCTGCAACTGTTCTACCAGCCGCAGATCGATATCGCCACCGGGGGCCTGATCGGCTGCGAGGCCCTGGTGCGCTGGTTCGACCCGGTGGACGGCATGATTTCCCCGGCACGCTTCATCCCGGTCGCGGAAAGCACCGGGCTGATCGGCCCCCTGGGCGAGTGGGTGCTGGGCGAGGCCTGCCGCCAGGCCCAGGCCTGGAGCGGTCAAGGGCTGCCCGACATCTCGATCGCGGTGAACCTGTCGCTGCACCAGTTCTTGCTGACCGACATCGTTGGCTGCACGCGCCAGGCGCTGGCGCGCTCGGGGCTGCCCGCCGGGCGCCTGGAGCTGGAAATCACCGAAAGTGCGCTCGCCGCGCGCCCCGACGAGGCGCTCACGGTGCTGCGCGGGCTCAAGGACCTGGGCCTGCGCCTGGCGATCGACGACTTCGGCACCGGCTATTCGTCGCTGGCCCACCTCAAGCGCTTTCCCATTGACCTGCTCAAGATCGACCAGAGCTTCATCCGCGACATCCCGCAAAGCGCCGACGACATGGCCATCAGTCATGCGGTGATCGCCATGGGCAAGAGCATGGGCATGGAAGTGCTGGCCGAGGGCGTGGAAACCGCGGCGCAGTTGGAGTTCCTGCGCCAGCACGGCTGCCATTTCTACCAGGGCTATTTCTGCAGCCGCCCCCTGCCGGTGGGCGAATTCACCGTGCTGCTGGAAGGCGAAGCCCAGCGCCGCCGCCAGGAAAGCCTCAACAGCCTGGGTCTGGGCATCTAGGCCCGGGCGCCGAGCCGCCCCCTCCGGGCGGTCGGTGCGCCCGAAGCACGGCCCTCAGTGCATCACGACGGGGTTCTGTGCCAGCTGGGCGTAGCGCTCCAGCGTGTCCTCGACCTCTTCCTCGCTGGGCGATTCGCGCTGCCACTGCTGGATCTGCTGCTGGAACAGCTCGGCCCAGGACCCGTCCAGGTAGACCTCCTTGCCCGAGCGCTTGTCCACGATCTCGAAGCCGTGGCGGGGCAGGCCGGGGGCGCTGGTCTGGCCATCGGTCAGCAGGATTTCTGCGGGCAGCCCGAGATCGGGTTGCAAGTGGAGCACCACAAAAGTGTCGGAGTCGTAAAGCATTTGCATGGTGGTCCTCCTCTCTTGCCGTTTCGCGGGCCATGCCGGGTGGGCGGTGGCCCTGCCAGCCAGTTGCGGGCGAGACGGTCAGTTTCAAGGTGCCCGGCGGCGACCGGGCAACTCCAGTATTCCACGAATGGCCGGGTCGCAACGGCGGGCCCGGTCGGCGCAGGTCAGGGCTTGCTGTGGGACTGCAGCTTCAGGTCCAGCTCGTCGCGGCCGCCGTCCTCAAGCATGCGGATGCGCACCGGCAGGTACTGCAGGCCGGGCGCCAGCCACAGCGCCGACTGCAGGCCGTCGGCCGCGCCGCTGTCCGAGCTGTGCTCCAGCTTGATGGCGCTCATGCGGCCGGCGGGCAGCTGCAGTTCTTCGGTGCCGCGCACCGTGAAGGTCCAGGGCGCCACCCGGCTGCTGCTGGCGGCCTGCACCGTGATCTGCGTGCCCACGGGGTAGCGCTGCGGCGCGGCGGCCAGCATGCCGGCCACCTGGAAGAACACGCTCATGCGGTCCTGGGTGCCACGCTGCCAGGGTGCCGGATCGCTGCCCCGGCTGAAACGGATCTGGCCCGCGGCGGCATCGAAGGTGGTGCTGTACTCCTTGCGGCTGCGGTCCAGGAAAATCTCGGGTTGCAGGCCCTGGGGGCCGATGCTGCCGACGCTGGACTGGCGCCGGCTGCCCAGCACGGGGATCTGCACCTCCTGCGCGGCTTCGTAGCGCTGGCCCTGGGGCAGCCAGTCCAGCTGGGCCCGGGTCTGGTAGGGCAGGCCCTTGAACTTGCCCTGCACCGTGAACTGCAGGCGCGCCGCCGCCGGCGCACGCCAGGCCAGGCTGGCCTCGGGGCGCAGCATGCCCTGGGCGTTGCGCACTTCGATCGGCGCGGAGGCCGGCTGGGCATGGCTGGCCGTGCCGGCCAGGGCAGCGGCGGTGGACAGCAGGGTCAGCAGACCCAGGCGCCAGACAGGCGCGGCACGGAAGCAAGGGTGCAGTGGCATGGGCGAACCTTAGAATTTGCAGCTTACGCAGTGTGAGCCTGCAGCCGCCGGTGGCGGGCCGCATCCGGGCGGCTGGCGCCACGGGCGTTGGCTCACTCGCACCCTTCCATTCTTGCAGCAGCCCACGCCGTGTGCTGCTGTATGGCCTTCCGGTCTACACCGCATTGCACATGAAACTTGCCACTTACAAAGACGGCTCCCGCGACGGGCAACTGGTCGTCGTCTCGCGCGACCTGCGGCTGGCCCATTACGCCACCGGCATTGCCTCGCGCCTGCAGCAGGTGCTGGACGACTGGGGCTTCATGGCGCCCCAGCTGCAGGACTTGTACCACCAGCTGAACACCGGCCGCGCGCCGCATGCCTTTGCCTTTGACCCGATGCAGTGCATGGCACCGCTGCCGCGCACCTACCAGTGGCTGGAGGGTGGGGCCTACCCCTCGCACCTGGCACTGACCCAGCCGGACTGGGCGCTGCCCGGCACCGAACCCGTGCTGCGCCAGGGCGCGGGTGACAGCCTGTCCGGCGCCTGCGAGGAGGTGGTGGTGCCCAGCGCAGCCCTGGGCGTGGATTTTGGCGCCGGCCTGGCTGCGATCACCGGCGATGTGCCGATGGGCAGCACGCCCGAGCAGGCGCTGTTCGGCATCCGCCTGCTGATGCTGTGCAACAGCTGGAACCTGCGCCAGTTGATGCCCACGCCGCCGGAGGTGGGCTGGGGGCCGGTGCACGCTTGGCCGTCCCTGGGCTGCAGCCCGGTGGCGGTGACGCTGGACGAGCTGGGCGAGGCCTGGCGTGGTGGCCGTGTGCACCTGCCGCTGCACAGCAGCTGGAACGGGCGCAAGGTGGGCATGTGCGAGGCCGGCGAGGACATGGTCTTCCACTTCGGCCAGCTGCTGGCCCAGGCCTGCAAGACGCGCAGCCTGCGCGCCGGCACGGTGGTGGGCTGTGGCGTGGTCAGCAACCAGGGTGTGACCAGCGGCCGGGGCGCGGCACGGCGCACGGAATGGTCCAAGGGCTTTCACAGCATCGCGGAAAAGCGCGCCATGGAGCTGCAGCAGCAGGAGCAGGCCACGACCGGCTTTCTGCAGTTTGGCGACACGGTGCGCATCGAGATGAAGGGCAAGGATGGCCAGAGCCTGTTTGGCGCCATCGACCAGACCCTGGTCTCGCCGCAGGGGGACGGCAGCGACAGCTGAGGGCCGCCCGGCTGGCCACGGCGCGTGGCACGAGTGCATGACCGAATTGGCATCTGACGCAGTCTGGATCAGCGTCAGATGCTATTTTTTTGTGTTTCTCAGGGCAGCTCGCGCAGCGTCAGCGTCAGGTGGTCGCCGTTGGACTCCTGCATCTGGATGCGCACCGGCGCGTAGCCCAGCGCGGGCGCCAGCCACAGCAGGGCCTGCTCGCGGTCGCCGGACTGGGGGGCGCGCTGCAGGCGCAGCGTGGCCAGCGGGCCGCTGGGCAGCTCCAGGGTGTCGGTGTCCTGCACGCGGAACTGCCACCTCTGCAGGCTGCGGGATCCCAGGGTGGGGATCTCCACCAGGGTGCCGGGCGCGCGCAGCGCGGGCAGGTGCTCCAGCAGGGCGGACAGCTGCAGGAACACGCTCAGGCGGTCCTGGGTGCCGGGGCCGATGGCGGCCGGTGGGCGCTCGGGCTCGAAGCGGGCCAGCTGGGCCTCCCAGTCCAGCGTGGCACTGCGCAGCCGGGTCAGCCGGCGGTCGTCAAAGCGCTCGGGCTGGAAGCCCTCTGCACCGATGCGGCCGCGGCTGGTCTGCTCCAGCGAACCCAGCAGGAAGGCGCTGATGGACTGGCGCGCCTGGTAGCGGCCGTCCTCGGTGTGCCAACTCAGCTCGGCCTGGGCGTGGTATTCCAGCCCCTTGATCCAGCCGTGCACGCGGTAGCGCAGGGCCTGGTGTTGGGGCGTGTCCGTCGCGGCAGCGGGCAGTGCCGCTGCCAGCGGCTGGCCGTCGGCGCCGCGCACCTGCCAGTGCGGGGCGCCGGGGGGCGTGTCTGCAGGGCGGCGGTCCTGTGCGGGGGCGGCTTCGGTG
>NZ_VSWF01000017.1:0-74811 GCF_009668305.1 Comamonas sp. CAH-2 | reverse complement strand
GGCCGGCCGTGGGGGCGGCGGGTTGGGCCGAAGCCGGCAGTGCAAACGCACCGGCCAGGGCGGCGGCGGCTACAGCGGCGGTCAGGCTACGTTGGAAGAGGGCCATGGTGTACTCCTGTGAGGTGGTTTCCATCGGATCTGCCAAGAGGTTCGGCAGTGCATGGCTGCAAGTGTGCGGTTTCTGTGTAAGCCGTTGGTGAGGCTTTGCTGCTGCTGTGTAAAGTAATACAAAGCTGGGTTGTCGCGCCGCGGTCAGGCGGGTGGTGGTTGTAAGTGTTTTTGCCACCCAAGCCAGGCACAACGGGCGCTGACAGCTCTTATTTTCATGACGGAACGGCCCGCAGACCGTGCCCCGTCACAGACTTTGATGCAGATTCAGGAAAAGGTGACTGCGTGTTCAAGAACATGATCGTGTACCGCATTGCGGCGCAATGGCAGGGCTCGCTGGAGCAGGTGGAAGCGGCGCTGCAGAAGGCGCCCTTCCAGCCCTGTGGTGCCACACAGGAGCAGTCGTCGGGCTGGGTGCCGCCACGCGGCGAGGCCCACGGCCTGCTGGCCGAAAGCGTGGGCGGACAGTGGATCCTGCGCTTCATGAGCGAATCCAAGATGCTGCCGGCCAGCGTGCTGAACCGCAAGGTGCAGGAAAAGGCCGATGCCATCGAACTGGAGTTTGGCCGCAAGCCGGGCAAGAAGGAAAAGCGCGACCTCAAGGACGAGGCCAAGCTGGACCTGCTGCCCATGGCCTTCACCAAGCAGTCCAGCATGTGGGTGTGGATCGACCCCCAGGCCCAGCTGCTGGTGCTGGACACCGGTGCCCAGGGCAAGGCCGACGAGGTGGTGAGCCTGCTGGTGGAAAGCCTGCAGGGCTTTGGCGTGGCCCTGGTGGATACCCAGACCAGCGCCCAGGCGGCGATGGCCCACTGGCTGCTGACGCAGGAAGCGCCGGCGGGCTTTTCCATCGACCGCGAATGCGAGCTCAAGGCCGCCGATGAGTCCAAGGCCGTGGTGCGCTATGCCCGCCATCCGCTGGACATCGACGAGGTCAGGCAGCACGTGGAACACGGCAAGCTGCCCACCAAGCTGGCCATGACCTGGGACGAGCGCGTCAGCTTTGTGCTGACCGATGCCCTGCAGGTCAAGAAGATTGCGCTGCTGGATGCCGTGCTGGACCAGGCCGGTGACGAGGGCGGCTTTGACACCGATGTGGCGATTGCCACCGGCGAGCTGAGCAAGCTGATCCCCGACCTGTTCACGGCCCTGGGCGGCGAAGGCCGCACCGCCGTGGGCGATGCGGTGGGCACGGCCGTGCCTGCCGGCCGCAAGGGCGTGGTGACCGGGGCCGCGAGCGCACCGGTGGACACGGCCCCGGAAGAGGCACCGTTCTAAGGGCGGCCCACGCAAGCCTGGGGGCGTGGTGGCTGTGCCGGGTCGTACGCACGTCCGGTCCGCGGCTGCGCACCTCGTCTCTAGCGCCCATCTCCGAGGAACGGGGTTGTGTGGGCCGCTTGAAGATCACAGGCCCCAGGTCTGGCTGGCCGCAGCGGGGGCTGGGGGCGTTCAGTGCAGGGCGCTGCCGGGGCGCCCACCCCGGGGGTGGCGCAACTGCTTGTCGTGGTACATGGCGTGGTCGGCCTGCTGCAGTGCCTGGTCGACGCTGAAGTCGCCGGACACCGGTACCACGCCCACGCTGGCGCCAGGGTAGTGCAGGGTGCTGCCCTGGGGCAGCACCAGGTCGCAGACCGAGGCGGCGCGCAACCGCTGCTCCAGCCCCTGCTGCGCCACGGCCATCTCGCGCGCCGTGCCTTCGACCGGTGTGACCACCACAAACTCATCCCCGCCCATGCGGGCCACCATGTCGCCCGCGCGCAGGCTGTGGTGCAGCTGCTGCGCCAGGGTGCGCAGCAACAGGTCGCCGACCGCATGGCCGTGGCGGTCGTTCACGGCCTTGAAGCCGTCCAGGTCGATGAAGGCCACCAGCACGCTGCTGTGCGTGCGCTGGGCGCGCGCCAGCAGGCGCTGCAGCTCCTCGCGCAGCGCGGCGCGGTTGGGCAACTGGGTCAGCGGGTCGGTGAACGCCTGGTGGGCCAGCTGCGCGTTGTGGGCCTGCAGGCGTTGCAGCAGCTGTTCGCGCTCCACATGCTGGGCGATCAGCTTGGCAAACAGCTGCAGCACGCTTTCGGTGTCCGGCGGCAGCAGGGCGGTCTGGGCGCTGGCTGCGCACAAGGTGCCGTACAGGTGGCCGTCCGACATGCGCACGGGCGCGCTGACATAGGTCTGGATCCCCAGTGCCCGTGCCGCCTGCGAGTCACCCCAGCATTCGGCCACATCCGTGGTGCACATGCGCCCCTCGCTCAGGGCGCGCCGGCACAGCGTGTCCTGCCACGGCACGGACAGGCCTTCGGGGATCTGCATCTGCCGCGTGTTGCGCGCATAGAGCACGTGCTGCAAGTCCTGCTCCAGATCGATGCGGGTGAGGTAGGTGGACTCCAGCTGGGTGACCTGCTCCAGCATTTCCAGCAGCGGGCGGACCAATTCTTCCTGGCTCTGGGCCTGGTGCAAGGAATGGGAGAGGCGAGTCAGCAGGGGATCCATGGCAAACAACCGTCAGCGTGCCGCAGGGGCGTGGGGAAGGGACATCGGGACCGCCAAGCATAGTGGCTGTCGCGCGCTGTCTGGACCATGCTTTCCGCCGTACTGGCAGGGTTTTCGCGTAGGGGCGGGGGCAGTTTTCAGAAACAGGAGCTGCTTGCGCAGACTGCGTGCGGGCCAGCGCCTGAAAAGATGTGGAATGATGCAGCCTCGCGCCGGCAGCCCGGATGTGCCAGTCCCGGGGCCGCAGGTCCGTCCGGCACTGCACACCGGCCGGTGTGCGGCCGGCAGGTGCACCTGCCGGAGCGGGGTGGCGGCGCTTAGACGCGCTCGAAGATGGCGGCAATCCCCTGGCCGCCGCCGATGCACATGGTCACTAGGGCATAGCGGCCGCCGGTGCGCTGCAGCTCATAGATGGCCTTGGTGGTGATGATGGCACCGGTGGCGCCCACGGGGTGGCCCAGGGAGATGCCCGAGCCGTTGGGGTTGACCTTGGCGGGGTCCAGGCCCAGCTCCTGCGTGACGGCGCAGGCCTGGGCGGCAAAGGCCTCGTTGGCCTCGATCACGTCCATGTCCTGGACCTTCAGGCCGGTGCGTGCCAGCACCTTCTGGGTGGCCGGCACGGGACCGATGCCCATGTAGGCCGGATCGACCCCGGCGTGGGCATAGCCCACCAGGCGGGCCAGGGGCTTGACCCCCAGGGCGGCCAGGCGGTCGCCGGCCACCAGGGTGACCGCCGCGGCGCCGTCGTTGATGCCCGAGGCATTGCCGGCGGTGACGCTGCCGCCTTCCTTCTTGAACGCCGGCTTCATGCCGGCCAGCACCTCCAGCGTGGTGCTGGCGCGCACGTGTTCGTCGGTGTCGAACAGCACCGTGCCTTTGCGCGTGGCAATTTCCACGGGCACGATCTGTTCCTGGAAGCGCCCGGCTGCGATGGCGGCCGCGGCGCGCTGCTGGCTGGTGAGGGCCAGGGCGTCCTGCATCTCGCGGCTGATCTTGTAGCGCTCGGCCACGTTTTCGGCCGTGATGCCCATGTGCATCTTCTGCCAGGGATCGTGCAGGATGCCCAGCATGTAGTCGATGCTCTTGGCATCGCCCATGCGCGCGCCCCAGCGCGCAGCCTGGTCAAAGTAGGGGCCGCGGCTCATGGATTCGGAACCACCACCGATGGCCACGTCGCAGTCCCCCAGGGCGATGGCCTGGGCCGCCGAGACGATGGCCTGCAGGCCGGAGCCGCACAGCCGGTTGACGTTGAAGGCCGGAGTCTCGATCGGGCAGCCCGCGTCGATGGCGGCCACGCGCGACAGGTAGGCGTCCTTGGTGTCGGTGGGAATCACATTGCCCATCACCACATGGCCGACGGCGGCGGGGTCCAGGCCGGAACGTGCGATGGCGGCCTTGACGGCGGTGGTCGCCAGCTGGGTGTTGGCAACGTCTTTCAGGCTGCCGCCAAAAGTGCCAATGGCGGTGCGGGCGGCGCTGACGACAAAAATCTCGCGGGTGCTCATGCGGTGTCTCCAAGAATTGTTTCGAACATGGCTGGAAAGATTGTGCAACTGCAACATGAACTCGCCAAGCCTGCCCGCCCGATTGGACCGACACCGCTGCCACGGCACAACGGGCGGCTGTCTCGTGCGGTACACCGCGCACGGCACGCCGCCCTTGCGCTGGGCGATCAGGCGACGGTGTAGCCTTCTTCCCGGATGGCCTGGGCCAGAACCTCGCGCGTGCTGCTGCTCTGCACCACGACCCGGCCCGTGGCCAGGTCCACGGTGGTCGTGGCCTGGGCATCGATCTGGGCGACGGCCTGCTTCACGGCGCGTTCGCAGTGGCCGCATGTCATACCTTGGACTTGGAAAACGTGTTCCATGGGGGGCTCCTTCAGTGGGTGGTGGAAAGTACGACTGTAGCGCTGCGGCCCGCCTGTTCCACGTGGAACACGGTGGTGGCCCATGCATGCCGTAGAGTGTTTCTGGAAGTAACCATAAGACGGGGTTTTCTTTAGCCTTTGCTGTCAGTCTTGTCTGGCAAACTCTGCCCGTGGTTCTTGCGCGCCTGCATGCTTCGGTCTGCATGCCGGAGATGGTTGGTACAGGGCATCTGGCGCTGTGCTGGGTGATGTCAAGCGATAGAGAGGAAATCAGATCATGGGTCTGTTTGCACTGATGCGAATGTTCACCATCCGGGTGCGCATGCTCGGCGCCATTGCGGTGGTGCTGGTGTTGTTGGGCCTGTTGGGCGGTGCCGGGATGTTCGGCATGTTCCGCATTTACGACCTCAACCAGAGTTTTCTGAACGGTCCTTTCCAGCAGGCGGGCCTGGTGGCCAAGCTGCAGGGCCGCCTGACCCAGGTGCGCAACCTGGAGAAGGAAATGATCATCCAGTATGAGCAGCCCGAACAGCTGAAGAAGACGCACGCCGAATGGACGACCAGCCTGCAGGCGGTGCAGGCCGCGGGTGCGGCCCTGGCCCAGGTGGCCCCGGCCCAGGATGGCGCCGTGGTGCAGCAATTGCTCAAGCACCTGGAGCAGTACCAGACCCTGTTTGCGCCGGTGGCCCGCCAGCTGCTGGACAACGGCTATGACAGCGCCACCGTGGCGCAGCGCGTGGGCCGCCGTGCCGGCGCCGAATTTGTCGAGGCCGAGAAGCAGCTGCAGACCCTGGAGCAACTGCTGCAGGCCCAGGCCCAGGCCGCCGAGGCCCGCGGCAGCCAGGTGGCGTCGCAGACCCAGTGGCTGTTTGTGCTGGCGCTGGTGATCACCACCTTGGTGGTGGCACCGCTGACCCTGCTGAACATGGTGTCGATCTGCCGTCCGCTGACCGATGCCAAGCGCCTGGCCGATGCCATCGCCAAGGGCAATCTGACGGAACAGCTGGACGTGGTGGGCAAGGACGAAGTGTCCGACCTGCAGAATGCGCTGAAGGCCATGCAGGACAACCTGAACCGCATGGTGGGCCGCGTGCGCGATGCCAGCGGCAACATCGCGACCGCCAGCCAGGAAATTGCCGTCGGCAACGGCGACCTGTCGGCCCGCACCGAACAGACCGCCAGCAACCTGCAGCAGACCGTGGCGTCGCTGATGCAGCTGACGGCGACGGTGCAGCAGACCGCCTCGTCGGCGCAGATGGCCAACCAGCTGGCGGCGTCGGCCTCGCAAACCGCGGCGCAAGGCGGCTCGGTGGTGTCGCAGGCCGTGGAGAGCATGCACGAGATCTCGAGCTCCAGCCGCAAGATCGGCGACATCATCGGCCTGATCGATTCGATCGCCTTCCAGACCAACATCCTGGCGCTGAACGCCGCCGTGGAAGCCGCGCGCGCGGGCGAGCAGGGCCGTGGCTTTGCCGTGGTGGCCGGTGAAGTGCGACTGCTGGCACGCCGCAGCGCCGAAGCGGCCAGCGACATCAAGCGACTGATCCAGAGCAGCGTGAACGCCGTCGATGGCGGTGTGCGCCACGTGGAGTCGGCCGGCAAGACCATGCAGGAAATCATGGGCAGCATCCAGCGGGTTGGCGACATCATCGGTGAGATCACCGCGGCGGCCAACGAGCAGTCCACCGGTATCTCGCAGGTCAACCAGGCCGTGGGTGACATCGACCAGATGACCCAGCAGAATGCGGCGCTGGTCGAGCAGTCGACCGCGGCCGCCGAGTCGCTCAAGGAACAGACCCACCAGCTGTCGGACGTGGTCAGCCAGTTCATCCTGAGCAACCAGCCCGCAGCGCTGTCTGCTGCGACACGCCCCTACAGCCTGCCACGCGACGGCGGCGCCGTGCCTGTGGCATCCACCGCGCAGCGCGCCGAGGCGCCGCTGCTGGGCTGAGTGCGGCCACCCTTCGGGGTGGTCTCCGGCGAAAAAGGCTTCCCGCAGGAAGCCTTTTTTCATGGCCGGGCGAGAGTGGTATGCCACCGGGGCAAGTCGGTGTTGGATGGGGCTTGCCAGGTCGCGCAGGCCGGACCAAGACCATGGCCCCGTCCTTGCGGCGGATGGTGAAAGTCCTGCTCGCTCAATGGGTCAAAGACATCCCTGGGAAAGGGTGGGAAAATCAAGGGTTTGCCCATGCCTCACTCCCGACCGCGTGGGCCGCAGCCGTGGAATGCCCCCGGCTGCCACAGGTGGATGAACACACCACCGCGATGGAGCTTGAACATGCTGTACCCCCAAGAATTTGATGTGATCGTCGTCGGCGGCGGTCATGCTGGCACCGAAGCGGCGCTGGCGGCTGCCCGCATGGGCTGCCAAACATTGCTGTTGACCCACAACATTGAAACCCTGGGCCAGATGTCGTGCAACCCGTCCATCGGTGGCATTGGCAAGGGCCACCTGGTCAAGGAAGTAGATGCCCTGGGTGGAGCCATGGCCCTGGCCACCGACATGGGCGGGATCCAGTTCCGCATCCTGAACAGCTCCAAGGGGCCGGCTGTGCGGGCCACGCGTGCCCAGGCGGACCGCATCCTGTACAAGGCCGCGATCCGCGAGATGCTGGAGAACCAGCCCAACCTGTGGCTGTTCCAGCAGGCTGTGGACGACCTGATGGTGGAGGGCGATCGCGTGGTGGGCGCCGTCACCCAGGTGGGCATCCAGTTCAAATCCAAGACCGTCGTATTGACGGCCGGCACCTTCCTGGACGGCAAGATCCACGTGGGCCTGGACAACTACGCCGCAGGCCGTGCCGGCGATCCCCCGGCGGTGACGCTGTCAGCACGCCTGAAGGAGCTGAAGCTGCCCCAGGGCCGCTTGAAGACCGGCACACCACCACGCATCGATGGGCGCAGCATCGACTTCAGCCAGTGCACCGAGCAGCCCGGCGACGGCATGCCCGGCGGTGTGAACGAAGGCCATGTGCCGGTGTTCAGCTTCCGTGGTCATGCCGACATGCACCCGCGCCAGATGCCTTGCTGGATCACGCACACCAACGAGCGCACGCACGAGATCATCCGCAGCGGCTTTGACCGCAGCCCCATGTTCACCGGCAAGATCGAGGGCGTGGGCCCACGCTACTGCCCCAGCGTGGAAGACAAGATCAACCGCTTTGCCGACAAGGACAGCCACCAGATCTTCCTGGAGCCCGAAGGGCTGACGACCCACGAGTTCTATCCCAACGGCATTTCCACCAGCCTGCCCTTCGACATCCAGTACGCCCTGGTGCGTTCGATGAAGGGCCTGGAGAACGCCCACATCCTGCGCCCCGGCTACGCCATCGAGTACGACTACTTCGATCCCCGGGCGCTGAAGTCCAGCTTCGAGACCCGCCAGATCCAGGGCCTGTTCTTTGCCGGCCAGATCAATGGCACGACGGGTTACGAGGAAGCTGCCGCCCAGGGCCTGTTCGCCGGCATCAATGCCGGGCTGCAGGCGCGTGGCCAGGACGCCTGGACCCCACGCCGCGACGAGGCCTACCTGGGCGTGCTGGTGGACGATCTGATCACCAAGGGCGTGACCGAGCCCTATCGCATGTTCACCAGCCGGGCCGAGTTCCGTCTGCAGCTGCGCGAAGACAACGCCGACATGCGCCTGACCGAAATCGGTCGTCAGCTGGGCGTGGTGGGGGATGCGCAGTGGGACATGTTCAACCGCAAGCGCGACGCTGTTTCACGTGAAACAGAACGCCTGAAGGCCACCTGGGTGAATCCGCGCAGCCTGCCTGCGGCGGAAGCCGAGCGCGTGCTGGGCAAGAACATCGAGCGCGAGTACAACCTGTTCGACCTGCTGCGCCGCCCCGGCGTGGAGTACGGCACGCTGGTGTCCATGGACGATGGTAAGTACCAGTCGCAAGCGGTTTCACGTGAAACATTGGGCGAGCTGCACGAGGCCGTGCTGGAGCAGGTGGAGATTGCCGCCAAGTACTCCGGCTACATCGATCGCCAGAAGGACGAGGTGGAGCGTGCCGCGCACTATGAAACCCTGAAGCTGCCGGCCGAGCTGGATTACATGCAGGTCAGTGCCCTGTCGATCGAGGTGCGTCAGAAGCTGCAGAAGCACCGCCCCGAAACCCTGGGCCAGGCTTCGCGCATTTCCGGGGTGACACCGGCCGCCATCTCGCTGCTGATGATTCACCTGAAGAAGGGCGGCTTCAAGGAGTTCACGACCGCGGCTGCCAAGGAGTCCGCATGAGTGCCGATCTGCGCAAGCAGCTGGAACAGGGCGCTCAGGCGCTGCAACTGAATCTGTCCACGGCCCAGGTGGACCAGCTGATGGCTTTTCTGGACCTGCTGCAGAAGTGGAACAAGGTCTACAACCTGACGGCCGTGCGCGACCCGCAGGAGATGATGACCCACCACCTGCTGGACAGCCTGGCCGCTGTGCCGGCGCTGCGGCGCCATGTGCAGTCGCTGGGCAAGGCCGCGGGCGAGCGCACGGCCCAGCTGGACGTGGGCTCGGGCGGGGGACTGCCCGGCGTGGTGTTTGCCGTGTGCTGCCCCGAGGTGGACATCCACTGCGTGGACACCGTGGCCAAGAAGGCCGCCTTCCTGCAGCAGGCCGCCGTGGCACTGAAGCTGCCCAATCTGCGCGGCATCCATGCGCGCGTGGAATCGCTGTCCGGTCCGTATGACATCGTCAGTTGCCGCGCCTTTGCCTCGCTGGTGGATTTCACCACCTGGTCGCGTGCCGCAATGGCGCCGCACGCAGTCTGGCTGGCCATGAAGGGCAAGCACCCGCAGGACGAAATCGACGCACTGGGGGCTGGCGTGCAGGTGTTTCACGTGGAACCATTGACCGTCCCCGGCCTGGATGCCGAGCGTTGTATTGTGTGGATGAAGCCGGTGGCCGACACACTTTGACAGTGCATGCGGCGTGCAGCTCGCATAAACTCGGGTTTTCAATACCGGGTGCCTGCAGGACGGCAACGCATCGCGCACCGGCTGTATTGAAAGGCCTCAGCCTCCGCGCTGGGCCTTTTTCCGTTGTGCGGCCTGTGTGTGCGGCCCGCCTTGTGTGTTCTCCGGGTGCCCGGTCACTTTCCATCAGCAATCTCTCATGGCCAAAATTTTCTGTATTGCCAACCAAAAGGGTGGCGTCGGCAAAACCACTACCGCAGTGAATCTGGCGGCGGGTCTGGCCAAGATTGGTCAGCGTGTCCTGCTGGTGGACCTGGACCCCCAGGGCAATGCCACCATGGGTTCCGGCATCGACAAACGGGCCATGGAGCAGAGCGTGTACGACGTGCTGCTGGAGTCGTCGACGATCCAGGAAGCCGCCGTGCTGTCGGAAAAATGCGGCTACCACGTGCTGGGCGCCAACCGTGAACTCAGCGGTGCTGAGATCGAGCTGGTGGCGCTGGAGCGCCGCAACGAGCGCTTGAAGGCGGCCCTGGAGGTGGTGCAGTCCGACTTCGACTTCGTGCTGATCGACTGCCCGCCCAGCCTGTCCATGCTGACGCTCAACGGCCTGTGCTCGGCCCACGGCGTGATCGTGCCCATGCAGTGCGAGTACTTTGCGCTGGAAGGGCTGACCGACCTGGTCAACACCATCAAGCAGGTGCATGCCAACATGAACAAGCACCTGCAGATCATCGGGCTGCTGCGCGTCATGTTCGATCCGCGCACCACGCTGCAGCAGCAGGTCAGCGACCAGCTAAAGGCCCACTTCGGCGACAAGGTGTTCGACACCGTCATCCCGCGCAATGTGCGGCTGGCGGAAGCCCCCAGCTACGGCGTGCCGGGCGTGGTGTTCGACCCCGCGGCCAAGGGCAGCAAGGCCTTCATCGAGTTTGCCGAAGAGATGGTCCAGCGCATCCAGAAGATGTGAGGGGCGTTGGGGTTTTAAGCCAAAAAGGCCTCCAGCCCCGATGCAGTCAGCGCTGACAGCTATGAATCAAGAAGTCATGACCCCCGTTCCATCCGCCCGCGTCCTGCTGCTGCCCGGCTGGCAGAACTCGGACGCGCTGCATTGGCAAAGCCAGTGGGAAGCCCTGTACGGCTATGAGCGCCTGCAGCAGCACGACTGGCAGCGCCCGCTGCGCGGCGACTGGTCGGCGCGCCTGCAGGAGACGGTGGTGGACAGTGCCCAGCCCGTGGTGCTGGTGGCGCACAGCCTGGGCTGTGTGCTGACCGCCTGGTGGGCCGCCCATTCGCCGCTGGCCCGCACGCGGGTGCTGGGCGCGCTGCTGGTGGCCCCGGCCGATACCGAGGCCGAGCCGGTGGCGGCACAGCTGCCCGGCTGGCAGCCCGTGGCCCAGGCCCGGCTGCCGTTTCCCAGCATCGTGGTCGCCAGCCAGGACGACCCGTATTGCCGCTGGGACCGCAGCCAGCATTTCGCCCAGGCCTGGGAGGCGGAGTTGGTCGATCTCGGGCCTGCGGGCCACATCAACACCGCCAGCGGCCTGGGCCGCTGGGATGCAGGGCATGCGCTGCTGCGCCGCCTGATCAAGGAATAAGGAACAAGCATGGCAACCAAGAAACCCAAGGGTCTGGGGCGTGGTCTGGAAGCATTGCTCGGCCCCACCGTGGACGACACCCCGGCCGCTGGCAGCGGCAGCGACCTGCCCAACAGCCTGCCAGTGACCGAGCTGGTGGCGGGCCAGTACCAGCCGCGCACGCGCATGGACGAAGGCGCGCTGTACGAGCTGGCCGAAAGCATCAAGGCCCAGGGCATCATGCAGCCCATCCTGGTGCGCAAGCTGGCCCAGGGGGCACACGCTGGTAAGTACGAAATCATCGCCGGTGAGCGCCGCTTCCGCGCCTCCAAGCTGGCCGGCCTGGACCGCGTGCCGGTGCTGGTGCGCGACGTGCCCGACGAGGCCGCTGCCGCCATGGCGCTGATCGAGAACATCCAGCGCGAAGACCTGAACCCGCTGGAAGAGGCCCAGGGCCTGGCGCGCCTGGTCCAGGAGTTCCACTACACGCACGAGCAGGCGGCGCAGTCGGTGGGGCGCTCGCGCTCGGCCGCGTCCAACCTGCTGCGCCTGCTGAACCTGGCCGAGCCGGTGCAGACCATGCTCATGGCCGGCGACATCGACATGGGCCATGCGCGCGCGCTGCTGGCCCTGGACAAGGCCGAACAGATCACCACGGCCAACCAGATCACGGCGCGCAAACTGTCCGTGCGCGAGGCCGAATCCCTGGTCAAGAAGGTCGCCGAGGCCGACGACGGCACGGCGGCCAAGGCCCGCAAACCCGCCAAGTCGCGCGACGTGCAGCGGGTGGAGGAAGAGCTGTCCGACCTGCTGATGGCACAGGTCGAGGTGCGTGTGAAAAAGCGCGTCAAGCGCCACGGCAAGGTCCAGGACATGGGCGAAGTCTCCATCCAGTTTGGTTCGCTGGACGAGCTCAATGGCCTGATCGAACGCCTGCGCGGCTAAGCGGACGCGCAGCCGCTCACCCCCCAAGGCCTTCGCACGAAGGCCTTTTTTCTTTGTAGGGGCCGGGTGGCTGCGTCCCAGGCCTGCACGCATTTCAGCGCATGGGAGGGCCCTGCGGGGATCCGGTTTCGGGCACCATCGGGGGATGACATTCTTGAATCGGCTGATCTGGCCCCTGCCGGCCTTGTTGGTGTGGGCCCTGGCATGGCTCTGTTTTGGCGTACTCCAGTCCTGGGCCCCCCGGTGGGGGGCGCTGGGTGCGGCCTTGCTGGTCGGGCTGGCCGGCAGTTGGCTGGGGGCCACCTGGTGGCGGCGGCTGATGATGGCCCTGGGCTTTCCGCTGTCGTGGCTGGTGGTGTCGGCTGGGGCCGTGCCTGCCTGGCTGTGGCTGCTGCCACTGGCCGTGATGCTGCTGGTCTATCCCCTGAATGCCTGGCGCGATGCGCCGGTGTTCCCGACGCCGACCGGCGCGCTGGATGGCCTGTCGGACCGCATTGCGCTGCCCGAGGGCGCGCGCGTGCTGGATGCCGGCAGCGGCCTGGGCGATGGCCTGATGGCCTTGCACCGTGCCTGGCCGCAGGCCCGGGTGCATGGCGTGGAATGGAGCTGGCCGCTGCGCAGGGCCAGCGCCTTGCGCTGCCCCTGGGCTACGGTGCGGCGCGGGGACCTGTGGCAGGTCGACTGGGGCGATTACGCCCTGGTCTACCTGTTCCAGCGGCCCGAGAGCATGAGCCGCGCCGCCGTCAAATCGCTGGGCGAGATGCGTGCCGGCAGCTGGCTGGTCAGCCTGAACTTCCCTATCCCCGATGCGACGCCGGTGCATGTGACCACGCTGGCGGATGGCCGCGAGGTCTATGCCTACCAGGCGCCGTTGGCCGAGGTGGACCATGCCAGCGTCGAGGACGACGAGGTGGCCGGCATGCTGCCGCTGCGCACCCCGGGGATCCAGGTCAACGGGCAGAACCTGTATCCGCGCAAGGGCCGCCCGGGCGGGCGGCGGCGCTCGCACTGAGCGCTCTTGCTGCAAAGCCCTCGGGAGTGGCGCTCTCAGGCGCGCGGCGTTGGCTGCAGTGCCTCAGGGCGCGCCCAGGCCCTGGCCCAGGAAGGCGGCGGCGGTCATGCCCACGGTGCGCCGCACCAGGGCGCTGAAGGCGCTGGGGGTGTAGCCCAGCTCGGCGGCAATCTGGGCAATCGACCAGTGCCGCGCCGCCAGGGCCACGGCCTGGGCCAGCACCACCTGCTGGCGCCACTGGGTGAAGGTGCAGCCCAGCTCGCTGCGGAACAGGCGCGCCACGGTGCGCAGGCTGGCCCCGGTGTCCAGCACCCAGTCCTCCAGGCGTTCGTGCCGCGTCGGGTCTTGCAGCACGGCCTCACACAGGTTCTTCAGGCGCTTGTCCTGGGGTAGCAGCACTCCCAGGTGCATGATGCGGGCGCGGCGCAGTTCCTCGCAGATCAGGGCGCTGAGGTGGTGTTCGCGCGCCACGACGGCGGGCGACAGCGGGGCGGCTTCGTCGCTGCCGGTGTCCATTTCCACCACCAGGGCGCGCAGCAGGGGGCTGGCTTCCAGCACGCGGCACTGTTGCCAGTCCGGGGCCGCCATCCAGCGCGCCTGCGGGCCGCCACCATGCGCTTCGGGCAGGAAGTACAAGGTGTACAGGCGCGCGGTCTCCACCATGGTCACGGCGTGCTCCACCCCGGGCGGCACCCACACGGCGCGGTGCGGGGGCACGATGTAGGTGGCGTCGGCCAGCGACAGGCGGATCACGCCGCCGGTGGAAATGGCCAGCTGTGCCCAGGCGTGGGCGTGCGGCATGATCAGCGTGTCGCGGTCCAGCTCGCGCATCTTGGAGCGCACGGGGCGCTGCGCATGCGGCTGGTAGAGCACCGGGTCCAGCAGCGGAATCTGCGCCAGCGTGCGCGCGTGGCGGTGGGGGTTCACGCCGGCGGCGGCCGGTGGCAGCACAAAGTGGGCAGACATGGTGCGTGGTTGGCAGTTTTGCGATAGCTTTTGGCCGACTATCGCATACCTGCCGCGCTCCTGCTGCCTAAGATGCGACGCATGACTGCTTCCCCGATTGCAACGGCGGCCCCCGAGCGCCGCGACGCGCGCACCATTGGCCTGGTGGGCCTGGCCCATGGTTCCTCGCACTTCTTCCACCTGCTGCTGCCGCCGCTGTTCCCCTGGCTGATCGCCGACTTCAACACCAGCTACTCGCAGCTGGGCGCCATGGTGTCGCTGTTCTTCGTGGTCTCGGGCGTGGGGCAGATGCTGTCGGGCTTCCTGGTCGACAAGGTGGGTGCGCAGCGCGTGCTGCTGGCGGCGCTGGGCAGCTTTGTCTTGGCCGGCCTGATGGCGGCGGCCGCGCAGAACTACGCCATGCTGCTGGCGGCCTCGTTCTTCGCCGGTCTGGGCAATGCGCCTTTCCACCCCGTGGACTTCACCATCCTCAACAAGCGCGTCACGGCGCAGAACATCGGCCATGCGTTCTCGGTGCATGGCATCTCCGGCAACATCGGCTGGGCCATGGCCCCGGTGTTCATGATGGGCATCACCACCTGGACCGGATCGTGGCGCATCGCCTGCGTCTGCGGCGCCCTGTTTGCCGCCAGCGTGCTGGTCACCATGTGGTGCAACCGCCGCTGGCTGGACGACCGGGCCTTTGATACCGCCGCAGGCAACGCCAAGGCCCGTGCGGCGGCGGCCGCCTCGGGCGAGAGCCCGTTCGCCTACCTGAAGCTGCCCGCCGTGTGGATGTGCTTCGCCTTCTTCTTCTTCAGCACCGTGGCGCTGAGCGCCATTCAGAACTTCGCCAGCACCGTCCTGCACCTGATGTACGACCTGCCGCTGACGCAGACCGCCCTGGTGGTCACGGGCTTCATGCTGTGCGGTGCCGTGGGCATGGTTGGCGGCGGCTTTCTGGCGCAGCGCACGCAGCGGCTGGAAAAGATCATCGCCACCTTCCTGCTGCTGGCCGCTGCCTGCCTGGCCCTGGTGGCCACGGGCTGGCTGCCGGGCACGCTGGCGCTGGTGGTGGCCTCGGTGGCGGGCTTCGGTCACGGCCTGGCCGGCCCCTCGCGCGACATGCTGATCAAGCGCGCCACGCCGGCCGGGGCCACGGGCCGCGTCTACGGCACGGTGTATTCGGGCCTGGACTCGGGCTTTGCCGTGGCGGCGCCGATGTTTGGCTGGATGATGGACCACCAGTTGCACAGCCAGGTGTTCTTTGGCGCCTCGCTGGCCCTGGCCGTCAGCGTCCTGGCCGCCAGTGCGGTCGGCGTGCAACTGCACCACAAGCGCATGGCGGCGCAGGCCACAGCCTGAGCACCATTGCTTCACCCCACCAACACAAAAGGCTGCAATCGCGGCCTTTTTTTGTAGCGGTTAGCGCTTGTCCCTGCTGGATTTCAAAAAGAAAACACCTTGAAATCCAGTGATGACCAGCGCGAGCCGCTTTGATTTTTGGAGCGGATCACACCACCCGCGGTACGTCGTTGCCTTGCCGTACCGGGTGTGCGGTCTGCGGTTGCACGTTTGGCCTCGACCGCCAAGCGGCGGTGGGCTGCGCTTACAGCGCAAAGATCTTGCCGGGGTTCAGGATCTGCTTGGGGTCCAGCGCCAGCTTGATGGCGCGCATCATGGCGATGGCGCCGTCGCCGCATTCCTCGCGCAGGAAGTCCTGCTTGTGGATGCCGATGCCGTGCTCGCCGGTGCAGGTGCCTTCCATGGCGATGGCGCGGCGCACCAGGCGGTGGTTCAGGTCTTCGGCGCGGGCGCGCTCGTCGGCGCTGTCGGGGTCGATCAGGTAGCCGAAGTGGAAGTTGCCGTCACCCACGTGGCCGACCAAAAAGTAAGGAATGCCGCTGGCGTTGACTTCATCAATCGACTCGAGCAAACAGTCCGCCAAACGGCTGATCGGCACACAGGTGTCGGTGGTGATGGAGCGGCAGCCGGGGCGGCTCTGGATGCCGGCAAAGTAGGCGTTGTGGCGCGCGGTGAACAGGCGCGTGCGCTCCTCGGGCGTGTCGGCCCATTCAAAGCCCTGGGCATTGAATTCGGCCGCAATGTCCTGCACCAGCTCGGCCTGCTCCTTCACGCCGTTGGGCGAGCCGTGGAACTCCATCAGCAGCATCGGTTCCTCGCGCAGCGTGAGGTGGCTGTGCTTGTTGACCATGGCCACGGTGGCGCCGTCCACCAGCTCCACGCGGGCAATCGGCACGCCCATCTGGATGGTCTGGATCACGGTGTGCACGGCGTCGGCCAGCGTGGGGAAGGAGCACACGGCGGCGCTCACCGCTTCGGGCAGGGGGAACAGGCGCAGCGTGATCTCGGTGAAGATGCCCAGCGTGCCTTCGCTGCCTACCATCAGGCGGGTCAGGTCGTAGCCGGCGGCGCTTTTCTTGGCGCGGTTGCCGGTGCGGATGACCTCGCCGCTGGCAGTCACCACCTCCAGCGCCAGCACGTTCTCGCGCATGGTGCCGTAACGCACGGCATTCGTGCCGCTGGCGCGCGTGGCGGTCATGCCGCCGATGGACGCGTCGGCCCCGGGGTCGATGGGGAAGAACAGGCCCTGGTCCTTGATGGCGTCGTTGAGCTGCTTGCGCAGGATGCCGGGCTGCACGGTGACGGTCATGTCCTCGGCGTTGACGCGCAGCACCCGGTTCATGCGGCTGACGTCGATGCTGATGCCGCCCTGCACGGCCAGCAAATGGCCTTCCAGCGAGGAGCCGGCACCGTAGGCGATCACCGGCACGGTGTACTGGTCGGCCAGCTGCACGGCATCGGCCACGTCCTGCGTGCTTTCGGCATAGACCACGGCCACGGGCGGTGGGGCCTGGATGGAGCCTTCGTCACGGCCGTGCTGTTCGCACACGGCCTGGGCGGTGGAGCACTGCTTGCCAAAGCGGGCCGCCAGGGCCTCCAGAAACGCGGGCGCAATGGCGCGGGGTTGCAGGTGGGCGGTGGCGGTGGGGGCATTCATGTGGCGGACTCCAAGACAGGGGCAAAAGAATACCACCGGCACCGCGGGCGCTGCGCCCGCCATCGGCTGGGGCCGCACTCGCCAAGCGGGGGCCCTGGGGCGGCCTGGGCGCCGGGCCGCACGCGCCGCTCAGCGCGCAGGTTGGGTGTGTTGCAGGAACTCCTGCAGCGACAGCTGGCCGTTGCCGTCGCGGTCCCATTGGTCGAACTGCGCGGCCACGCTGGGCAGGTGCTCGGCCTCCTCGCGCGAGAGCTGGCCGTCGCGGTTGCGGTCGGCGCGCTTGAACACGGCCGTCGGGGTGATGGCCAGCGTGGCCGTGGTGGTCTTTGCTGTGGCGCTGGCGGTGCTGGAGGAGGGCGTGCCCTGGTCCTGGGCCATCACGGCGGCGGTGCCGCCCAGGGTCAGACTGGCGAACAGCAGTACGCTGCGCACATCGAAAGCATGCAGTTGGCGTCGGCTGGTGGGCATGGCAAGGCTCCTGGGAAAGTTCAACAGGCTTGCATTGCACCGTGGGCGCCAGGGCATGTCCACGCTTTTTGCAGGCTGTTTCCCGGGTGAACATCTGCCTGCGCTATGTAACGCACAATCGCGGCAATGCCCCGGCCGGGGCGTTCATGCAGGAGTTTTTCGGATGGGCAATCGCCTCACACAAATCGCCACCCGCACCGGGGATGACGGCAGCACGGGTCTGGGCGACAACACCCGGGTGTCCAAGCACAGCGGACGCCCGCATGCCATGGGCGATGTGGACGAGCTCAATTCCCACATCGGCCTGTTGCTGTGCGAGCCGCTGCCTGACGACGTGCGCGCGCTGCTGGTCGAGGTGCAGCACCAGCTGTTCAACCTGGGCGGCGAGCTGTCCATGCCCGGCTACGAGCTGCTCAAGGACGACGCGCTGCTGCACCTGGACACGGCCCTGGCGCACTACAACGCGCAGCTGCCGCGGCTGCTGGAGTTCATCCTGCCGGCCGGCACGCGCGCCGCGTCGCAGGCCCATGTCTGCCGCACCGTGGCGCGCCGCGCCGAACGCCATGTGGTGGCCCTGCAGGAGCAGGAGGCCATGCGCGCTGCGCCGCGCCAGTACCTGAACCGCCTGTCGGACCTGCTGTTCGTGCTGGCGCGCGTGCTCAACCGCGTGGACGGCGGCGACGATGTGTACTGGAAGAGCGAGCGCCTGGCGCAGATGCAGGACGATGGCGCCTGATCGCTGGTTTTAAAAAGTGAGCGGCTGGCGCTGCTGGTGCGCGCTTTTGGGTGCTGAAAAGCCTTGAAAGCCAATCCAAACAAGCGCCGGGTGCTCTGTGATTTGTTGCGCGGCCCTGCGCGGGCGGCAGATCGACCAGAATCACAGGGCCGCAACAAGGAGCCCGGGCATGCGTTTACGTCACATCGAGGTGTTCAATGCCGTCATGCAGACGGGCAGCGTCAGCGCGGCCGCGCGGCTGATCAACGTCACCCAGCCCGCCGTCAGCCGCACCCTGCAGCACGCCGAGCTGCAGCTGGGCTTCGCCCTGTTCGAGCGCGCCCGCGGGCGGCTGACGCCGACCAACGAGGCCATGGCCCTGTTCCCGCATGTCGAGAAGCTGTACGAGCAGCTGGACGAGGTGCAGCGCCTGGCTGCGGGCCTGCGCCACGGCGCCGTCACCGACCGCCTGCAGGTGTTGACGGTGTTCGCCCTCAGCCGCGAGGTGCTGCCGCATGCCGTCGCGGGTTTCCGCCAGAGATACCCCCAGGTCCAGGTCACGGTGCAGGCCCTGCACACGCCCCAGGTGGTGTCCGGCCTGCTGCTGCAGGAGGCCGATGTCGGCTTCGTCATCAGCTCCGCCGGCCAGCACGCGCTGGAGCGCGAATCCCTGGCCGAGGTGGACATGCACTGCATCGTGCCCAAGGGCCTGCTGCCGCCTTCGCGCATCAAGCCGGCGGGCATGGCGCTGCAGGACCTGGCCGACCTGCCGGTGGTGGCGCTGGACGCCCGCGACCCGCTGGGCATGCGCATCAACCAGGCCTGCCGCGAACACGGCGTGGGCCTGTCGCCCGTGGTCACGGTGCAGACCTACCACGCCGCCCTGTCGATGGCGGAGTACGGGCTGGGGATTGCCATCGTGGACGGTTGCACGGCCTCGGCGGCCGATAAGCGCAAGGTGCACGTGCTGCCCCTGCTGCCGCGCATCACCGTCAGCGTGAACGCCTTACACCTGGCGCAGCGGCCCAGCTCGGTGCTGGCCCGCGCCATGACGCAGGAGATGCGCAAGGCCCTGCGCGAGCTGCTCTAGGACCGGCCCTCAGGCCTGGGCCAGTGCGGCCACCAGGCGCTGGGCCGAGCCGAAGGACAGCGTCAGCCCCAGGGCGCCGTGGCCGGTCTGCAGCCACAGGTTGCGTGGCCCGCTGGCGGCGCGGCCGGTGAGGGGCAGGCCCGTGGGCGTGGCCGGGCGCATGCCGGTCCAGGGCTGCACCGCGTCGCCGTGGCGCAGCTGCGGCAGCACGGCCTGCGTGGACTGCTGCAGGCTGCGGATGCGGGCCGGGTGCACGGCGGTGTTGGCCCCCACGATCTCCACCATGCCGGCCACGCGCAGGCGATCACCCAGGCGTGCAAACACCACCTTGCGGCACGTGTCGGTCACGCTGACGCGGGGCGCGGCCTCGGGCTGGGCCGAGGCATCCAGCGTGATGCTGTAGCCCTTCAGCGGGTAGACCGGAATGCGCACGCCCACGCGGCGCGCCTGCTCGGCGCTTTCCCAGCCGCTGGCCAGCACCACGTGGTCGGCCTGCAGCGGCCCCTGCGCGGTGTGCACGGCGGTGATGCGGTCGTGCGTGCGCGCCAGTGACAGCACCTCGGTGTTCCAGCGCAGCTGCGCGCCGCGCGCCTGCAGCACGCGGGCCAGCTGCTCGCACAGCGCGCGCGCATCGACCACGCTCTCGCTGGGCGTGTGCACCGCCCCGGCGATGTGCGCGGCGTAGTGGTGCAGGGCGGGCTCGATGCGTGCTGCCTCGGCGGCGCTGACGAGGTGCTGCGCGGCCCCGCCCAGGCGGGCCTGCAGCGCCACCTGGCGCGCCGCGGCATCCAGGCTGGCCTGGGTCGGGTAGAGCACCAGCTTGCCGGGCGTGGCGTGGTCGCAGTCCAGTTGCTCGCGCGCCTGCAGCGCCTCGAAGGCGAGGCGGCTTTCGGTGGCCAGCTGCAGCAAGGCCTGGGTGCTGGCGGCCGAGGTGCGGCGGTTGCAGGCGCCCAGGAACTGCAGGCCCCAGGCCCACTGCCGCGGGTCGGCCTGCAGGCGAAAGCGCAGCGGCGAATCGGGGTCCAGCAGCAGCTTGGGCAGGCTGGCCCAGATGCCCGGGTCGGCCAGGGGCTGCACGTACGAATAGCTCAGCTGTGCGCCATTGCCGCCGCTGGCGCCCATGGCCGGCTGCGCCGCACGCTCCAGCACCGTGACCTGGTAGCCCGCCTGCTGCAGGGCGTACGCCGTCGTCAAACCCACAATGCCCGCACCCACGATACACACATGCATGTCTTGTTCTCCCTGTGGTCCCGACTGTAGGGGCGGGGGCGGGAGTGCGGCCATGGCGTTTTGTTTCTGGGGTATGCGCCCAGGTTATGGGTGTGCGGCGTGCCTGCAGTGACCGGATGCCCGCAAACGGGCGGTCTGCACCGCCGCGACACACAGTCCGCCCTGTCTTGGGGAAACCCTGAGGAAAGCATAAATATCCGGCATGGGTTTACCGTCGATTGGCATCGCACAAGGCGGCAGCGCGTTCCTACACTGGCCCTGCACATTCGCAGCCACTTCCGCCACTTGAGAGGAACAGCATGAAACTTCGCTCCACATTGCTCTGCGCCAGCCTGGGTCTGGCCGCTGTTGCCGGCGCACACGCCGACACCCTGGCCAAGGTGGCACAAAGCGGCCAGATCACCATGGCCTACCGGGAATCCTCCGTGCCGTTCAGCTACCTGGACAAGGGCAAGCCGGTGGGCATGGCGGTGGACATCAGCAACGCCGTGGTCGAGGCCGTCAAGAAAGCCACGGGCAAGAGCGACCTGAAGGTGAACTGGCAGGCGGTGACCTCGCAGAACCGCATTCCCCTGCTGATGAACGGCACGGTCGACCTGGAGTGCGGCTCCACCACCAACAACACCACGCGCGCCAAGGACGTGGATTTCGCGATCAACCATTTCTACACCGGCACCCGCCTGCTGGTGAAGAAGAGTGCCGGCATCAAGGACTATGCCGACCTGAAGGGCAAGACCGTGGCCGTGACCGCCGGCACCACCAACCTGCAGGTGCTGCGCAAGGCGAATGCCGAGCAGAAGTGGGAGCTGGAGATGGTCACGCCCAAGGACCACGCCGACGCCTTCCTGCTGGTGCAGAACGACCGCGCGGCGGCCTTCGGCATGGATGACATCCTGCTGTTCGGCCTGATCTCCAACTCGCGCAGCCCCGCCGACTACGAGGTGGTGGGCCAGGCCCTGCAGGTCGAGCCCTATGCCTGCATGGTGCGCAAGGACGACCCCAAGTTCAAGGCGCTGGTGGATGGCGTGATCGGCCATCTGATGAAGTCCGGCCAGTTCACGCAGCTGTACGACAAGTGGTTCATGCAGCCCATCCCGCCGGTGAATGCCGCGCTGGGCCTGCCGATGTCGACGCAGCTCAAGCAGAACCTGAGCGACTTGAGCGACAAGGCTGCGTTCTGACCATGACTGCCGGGGGATGGAGCCCACCGCGCGCGGTGGGGATTTTGGGGGGCATGGGGCCGGCGGCGGGCGCCGACTTCGTGCGCCTCTTCGTGCAGGCCTGCAGCAGCCACCTGCGGGCGCAGGGCCAGGAAGTCCGCGACCAAGCCTTTCCGGAGCACTGGCTGGTGCAGATGCCGATTCCGGACCGCTCCCAGGCGTTGCTGGGCGATCCGCAGGCGCCGACGGGGCCGGCCCTGCACATGCAGCAGGGCGTGGGGCGGCTGGCCGCGCTGGGTGTGGCCAGCATCGCCATGGCCTGCAACACGGCCCATGTCTGGCATGCCCAGCTGCAGGCGCTGTTTCCGCAGCTGCACATCCTGCACATTGCGCAGGAGACCGCGCGCCACGTGCAGGCCCTGGGGGCGCGCCAGGCCATCGTGCTGGCCACGGCGGGCACTTACCAGACGGGGCTGTACGACTTGGCCCTGCGTACCTGTGGGGTCCAGCCCCTGGTACCCGATGCCCAGGGCGTGGCCCAGCTCATGGAGGGCATCTACCAGGGCGTGAAGAGCGGCCACATGGCCCTGGCCGAGCAGCGTTTGGGCGTGGTGCTGGGGCAGATGCTGCAGCGGCACGGGGACGTGCCGGTCATCATGGGCTGCACGGAAATTCCGCTGGCTCTGCCGCAGGCCCCGCAGGCGCAGGGGGCGGTGCTGGTCGATCCCGCCTGGGTGCTGGCCCAGGCCCTGGTGCAGCGCGCCTACGCCCCCGAGACGGTTGGCGTGCATTGAGCACGGAGCACTGCGGCGGGCGGGGCAGTGGTCTGCACGGGCGCAGGGGCCCGCAGGATCGGGCCCGGCCTTAGTCCTTGGGCGGCAGGATGGCCATGGTGATGCGCGAGACGCAGTTCATCTGGCCGCGCTCGTCCACCATGTCGATCTGCCAGACCTGGGTGGTCCTGCCGATGTGCACGGGCCGTGCCGTACCAGTCACCCAGCCGCTGCGCACAGAGCGCAGGTGGTTGGCGTTGATGTCCAGGCCCACGGCCAGGTGGCCCTCGGGGCTGGCATGGAAGGCGGCGATGGAGCCCAGGGTTTCGGCCAGCACCACGCTGACGCCGCCGTGCAGTAGCCCGAAAGGCTGCTTGGTGCGGTGGTCCACCGGCACGCGGCCGACCAGGTAGTCGTCGCCGACCTCGGTGATCTCGATGCCCAGGTGGGCCACGGCGGTGTCGGCACTGCGGGCGTTGATCTCTTCCAGAATCGCGGGTTTGAGCCAGAGGGCCATGTTCACATCCTTGCAAATAGACAACGCCGCATGATGCGGCGTTGCGGAAGGCGGTGCTGTTGGCTAGGCGAGACAGCCCGCCGCCGTGGACCTGCCGGGCTGTGCTCAGAACGCGTGGGCATAGCGCAGCAGCAGGAAATTGACCCCCGGATTGGGTTTTTTGGCGCTGGCGTTGGAGGCGTGCTGCAGGCGCAGCGAGAGTTCGTGCTCCTGGCGCGGGCCCCAGTTCATGCCCAGCCCGATGTGGGAGGCAAAGTTCCAGCGCGTGGCCATGCGCTCATCGCTGGCGTAGAAGTGTTTGTGGGACACCATGAGGCCGGTGCCCGCCTCAAGGAACCATGGCGACGCTCCTTGCTGCCCGCGCCAGCGCAGGCTGGGCCCGGCGCCGATGACGGCCGTGTGGAAACGGTCCTGGGCCAGGTCCCGCCCGGACCAAGCGCCGGCATACAGGTCCCAGTGACCGCGGACCAGCCCCCCGCCAAGCGGCCAAGACCAGGATTTCCACGGCAGCGTGACGCCCAGCACCAGGGCCTGGCTGCTGTCCTCGCCAGCGCCGGCCTGCAGGTACATCGTCGGGGTTTGGTAGCTGGAGGTGGTTTGTGCCAGCAAGGGGGCGCAGCCCGCCAGGCATGCCAGGGCCAGCCAGTGTCGAATGTGTGTCATACAGACCTCCGCAAAGGGTGCAATCCCGATGCTCCATTGTTCGGAACAGTCCCATCACCAGGCTGTCAGTCAAGACCCCAAAGCGCACGGCGGGTGGATGAAGGTCAAAGCCAGGCGCGCCGCCGCCGGGGCGTCGTGCAGCGCACAATACGCGGTCGGCCCCTGCCTGGCCGCCGTTTTGTTTCACCGCCTGTTGGGATTGTCTAGTGTCCGCCGTTCACACTGTCTTGCACGATATCTTTGGCTATGCCGCCTTTCGCGGGCCGCAGCAGGCCATCGTGGAACATGTGACGGACGGGGGCGATGCCCTGGTGCTGATGCCCACGGGCGGCGGCAAGAGCCTGTGCTACCAGATCCCGGCCATCGTGCGCCAGCAGCAGGGCCACGGTGTGGCCATCGTGGTCTCGCCGCTGATCGCGTTGATGCACGACCAGGTCGGGGCGCTGCACGAAGCCGGGGTTGAGGCCGCCTACCTGAATTCTTCGCTGGACTACGCCCAGGCCCAGGAGGTCGAGTGGCAGCTGCAGTGCGGCAAGCTGAACCTGCTGTACGTGGCCCCCGAGCGCCTGGTCACGCCGCGCTTTCTGGGCCTGCTGGACGACCTGTTCGCCCAGGGCCAGCTGGGCCTGTTCGCCATCGACGAAGCGCATTGCGTGAGCCAGTGGGGCCACGATTTCCGGCCCGAATACCGCGCGCTGTCGGTGCTGCACGAACGCTATGCCGGCGTGCCGCGCATCGCGCTGACGGCCACGGCCGATGCGCTGACGCGGGCCGACATCGTCGAGCGCCTGCACCTGGAGGGCGCGCGCCAGTTCGTCAGCAGTTTCGACCGGCCCAACATCCGCTACACCATCGTCGAGAAGAAGGACGTCACGCACCAGCTGATGCGCTTCATCAAGCACGAGCACGAGGGCGAGGCCGGCGTCGTCTACTGCCAGTCGCGCCGCCGCGTGGAAGAGCTGGCGCAGACCCTGCAGGACAACGGCATCCAGTCGCTGCCCTACCACGCGGGCCTGCCGTCCGAGATGCGCCAGCTGCACCAAAACCGCTTCCTGCGCGAAGAGGGCATCGTCATGGTGGCGACCATCGCCTTCGGCATGGGCATCGACAAGCCCGATGTGCGCTTTGTGGCCCACGTCGACATGCCCAAGAACATCGAGGGCTACTACCAGGAAACCGGCCGCGCCGGGCGCGACGGGCTGCCGGCCCAGGCCTGGATGGCGTATGGCATCTCGGACGTGGTCAACCAGCGCCGCATGATCGACGAGGGCGGGGCCGAAGAGGCTTTCAAGGCCGTGCTGCGCGGCAAGCTCGATGCCCTGCTGACGCTGGCCGAGGCCACGGACTGCCGCCGCGTGCGCTTGCTGCAGTACTTCGGGGAAGCGTCCGAACCCTGCGGCAACTGCGACAACTGCCTGCACCCGCCCGCCATCTGGGACGGCACGGACGCCGCGCGCAAGCTGCTGTCCACCATCTTCCGCGTGCACGAGATGAGCCAGCTGACCTTTGGCGCCGGCCACATCATGGACGTGCTGCGCGGCAAGGTGACGGACAAGGTCACGCAGTTCCTGCACGACAAGATCTCCACCTTCGGCATCGGCAAGGACTATTCCGAGCAGCAGCTGCGCGGCGTGATGCGTCAGCTGCTGGCCACGGGGGCCCTGGGCCTGCACAAGGTGACCAGCGAGAACAGCGGCCATGTCTTCGACACGCTGACGCTGACGCCGCAGTCGCGCGCCGTGCTGCGCGGCGATGTGCAGGTGCTGCTGCGCGAATCCGTGGCCGCCACGCGCAGCCGCGGCGGCAAGCGCGGGGCCACCACCAGCGCGGCGGCCATGCACCTGGGGCCGGATGCGCAGGCGCGCTTCATCAACCTCAAGGCCTGGCGCTCGGAAGTGGCCAAGTCCCACGACCTGCCGGCCTACGTCATCTTCAACGACGCCACGCTGGCCGGCATTGCCGAGCGCAACCCGCAGACGCTGGAAGCCCTGCAGGGCATCAGCGGCATCGGGGCGAAAAAGCTCGAAGCCTACGGCCAGGAAGTGCTGCGCGTGGTGGGCGCCAGCCGCTGAAGAAGGGCGCCGGCACGGGGCTGGTGTTCACCCGGTGCTGCGCCGGGCTTGCAGCTTCTAGACTGGTCGCTCCACAGCGCGGGAGCGGCCATGCACCTTTGGGACACCCACGACATCCACAACCAGGTGGATGAATTGCGCGACTACCACCTGCTGCAGTCCGACCCGGCGCTGCAGGACGCCCTGCGCCGCGCCGGGGCGCAGGCCTGGTGGCCCCAGCTGGATGCCTATGCCCAGAGCCTGGGCCAGCCGGCCACCTGGGCGCTGGCGGAGCAGGCCAACCGCCACGGCCCGCAGTTGCAGCGCTTCGATGCGCGCGGTCGGCTGGACGAGCGCGTGGACTTCCACCCGGCCTGGCATGGGCTGCTGGCGCTGTACCGGCAGCAGGGCCTGGTCGGCCTGCCGTTCGACACCGCGCAGCCCGGCCGCTTCAGTGCCTGGGCCGCTGGCTTTTACCTGCACGGCCAGGTGGAGCAGGGCACGCTGTGCCCGGCCACCATGACCACGGCCGCCATCCCGCTGCTGCGCCGGGAACCGGCGCTGTGGGCCCAGGTGCAGGCCGGGCTGTTCAGCCGCAGCCACGACCCGCGCGATGTGCCGCTGGCCGAGAAGACGGCGCTGTGGGTGGGCATGGGTATGACGGAAAAGCAGGGCGGCTCGGACGTGCGCGCCAACACCACCACGGCCACGCCCCTGGGCACCGGCGGGCGTGGTGGGGCCTACCGGTTGCGCGGGCACAAGTGGTTCTTCTCGGCACCGACCAGCGACGCCCACCTGGTGGTGGCGCGCGTGGCGCCGGACGACGGCATCGGCTGCTTCTGGGTGCCGCGCTGGCGGCCTGACGGCACGCGCAACGCCATCCGCATCCTGCAGCTCAAGGACAAGCTGGGCAACCGCAGCAATGCCAGCAGCGAGGTGGAATTCCAGGATGCCTGGGGCCTGCTGATCGGCGAAGTCGGGCGCGGCATTCCCACCATCCTCGAGATGGCGTCCCAGACGCGGCTGAACTGCGTGCTGGGCAGTGCCGCCATGCTGCGCACGGCCACCGTGCAGGCCCTGGCCTATGCACGTCAGCGCCAGGCGTTCGGCCAGTCCCTGGCCACGCACGGGCTGATGCGCAGCGTGCTGGTCGATCTGGCGCTGGAGAGCGAGGCCGCGATGACGCTGGGCATGCGCCTGGCCCAGGCGTTTGAGCATGACGCCCAGCCGCTGGAGCGCGCGTGGAAGCGCATCCTGACGCCGGCGGCCAAGTTCTGGGTCTGCAAGCGGGCCATCCCCTGCGTGGCCGAGGCCATGGAGGTGCTGGGCGGCAACGGCTATGTGGAGACCAGCGTCATGCCGCGCCTGCTGCGCGAAGCACCGGTGAATTCGATCTGGGAGGGCGCGGGCAACATCATGTGCCTGGACGTGCTGCGCGCCCTGGCGCGCGAGCCGGAGGCCGCCGCGCTGCTGCTGCACGACCTGCAGCAGCAGGCGGCCGGCGATGCCCCGCTGCACGCGGCCGTGCATGCGCTGGCGCAGGGGCTGCAGCGGGCCCTGCGCCAGGCGCCCGACGCGATGGAGGCCCAGGCGCGCCACTGGGTGCAGCAACTGGTGCTGGTGGCACAGGCCTGCCTGCTGCGCCGCCATGCCCCGGCGGCGGTGGCCGATGCCTTCATCGCCACGCGCTGCGGTCCTTGCGCCAGCGGCGGGGTGCTGGGCGCCAGCCCGGTCCAGGGGTTGGACAGCGCCGCCATCCTGCAGCGCGCGCTGCCGTACTGAAAAGAATGCAGCAGCTGGCGCGCGTGCAGTCTGTCTTTCAAGCAGTTTCATGCCTGAAGTGCAGTCCATGCGCGCGCCAAATGCTCCTGAATCTGAAAAGTTTTTTGCCCGCCCCGCGCCGCCATGCCGCCGGGGCTTGCGCCAGAATGTGCAGACCATGCTGACCTATTCCGATATCCAAGCCGCATCCACCCGCCTGCGCGACCACATCCTGCGCACGCCCTGCGTGGAGTCGCAAACGCTTTCGCACATCGTCGGTGCCCAGGTGTTCCTGAAGTTCGAGAACCTGCAGTTCACGGCCTCGTTCAAGGAGCGTGGCGCCTGCAACCGCCTGCAGTTGCTGACCGCCGAGGAAAAGGCGCGCGGCGTGATCGCCATGAGCGCGGGCAACCACGCCCAGGGCCTGGCCTACCACGCCCAGCGCATGGGGGTGCGGGCGGTGATCGTCATGCCGCGCTTCACGCCCGGCGTGAAGGTGGAGCGCACGCGCGGCTTTGGCGCCGAGGTGGTGCTGCACGGCGACACGCTGGAGGCCGCGCGCCAGCACGCCTATGCGCTGGCCGATGCGCAGAACCTGACCTTTGTGCACCCCTTCGACGACGAAGGCGTGGCCGCCGGCCAGGGCACGCTGGCGCTGGAGATGCTGGCCGAGCAGCCCGACCTGGACACCCTGGTGGTGTCCGTGGGCGGCGGCGGCCTGATCGCCGGGGTGGCCACGGCGGCCAAGGCGCTCAAGCCCGACATCCGCGTGGTCGGGGTGCAGACGCAGCGCTTCCCGTCCATGGTCAATGCCGTGCAAGGCCAGAACTTGCCCATGGGCAGTTCCACCATCGCCGAAGGCATTGCCGTGGCGACGGCCGGCGCCATCACGCGCGAGGTGGTGCGCGAGCTGGTCGATGAGCTGCTGCTGGTGGACGAGGGCGACATCGAGCAGGCCGTGCTGATGCTGCTGGAGATCGAGAAGACCCTGGTCGAAGGCGCGGGCGCCGCCGGCCTGGCGGCCCTGCTGCGCCATGGCGCGCAGTTCAAGGGCCGCAAGATCGGCCTGATCCTGTCGGGTGGCAACATCGACCCGCTGCTGCTGGCGGCCATCATCGAACGGGGCATGGCTCGCTCGGGGCGGCTGGCGCGCATCCGCGTCAGCGCGCGCGATGTGCCCGGCGTGCTGGCGCAGATCACCGCCACCGTGGCCGAGGCCGGCGCCAACATCGAGGAGGTGCACCACCAGCGCGCCTTCACCCTGCTGGCGGCGCAGAACGTGGACATCGACCTGGTGCTGCAGACGCGCAACCAGGCGCATGTGGAGCAGGTGCTGCAGGCGCTGCGCGCGGCCGGCATGGAGGCCGTGCGGTTGTAAAGACCTTTTCAGCGCGGCGCGGCCTCAGGGTTAGCCAGTGCGCGCGCACCGGGCCGGCTGCCTAGAATGGACCGGTGCCGGTCGCCTGGACGGCGACGGCCCTTGTTCAACGCTTTGCAGTGAGGAGGTTGCGCCCATGCACGAGTCCCATGATCCCGCCACGCCCCAGCCGCCCGAAGATGCGGTCGAAGCGGTGGTGCCCGTGATTCCCGTGGTCCTGCCCCTGGTGGGCGCGGCCATGATGTTCCTGCTGGCCTTCATTGCGGTCACCATGGCCTAGGCTGAAAAGCGCTTTTCAGCGGGGCACATTCCTAAAAAAAACCAGCTGCACGGCAGCTGGTTTTTTTGTGGGCGCGGCGTGGCTCAGACGCGCATGTCGCCGGTGTCCATGAAGCGCTGGTGCCAGCTCAGCGCCTCGGTCAGCAGGTGCGGCGTGTGCTGGGCCCCCTGGGCGCGGGCGCGGTCAAAGTAGTCGTTGAGCTGGTCGCGGTAATCCGGGTGCGCGCATTTGTCGATGATCACGCGCGCACGCTGCTTGGGCGACAGGCCGCGAAGGTCGGCCAGGCCTTGTTCGGTGACGATGATCTGGGTGTCGTGCTCGGTGTGGTCCACGTGCGAGCACATGGGCACGATGCAGCTGATCTTGCCGTCCTTGGCCACCGAGGGCGTGACGAAGAAGGACAGGTAGCCGTTGCGCGCGAAGTCGCCCGAACCGCCGATGCCGTTCATCATGCCCGTGCCCATGACGTGGGTGGAGTTGATGTTGCCGTAGATGTCGGCCTCGATCATCGAGTTCATGGCGATGATGCCCAGGCGGCGCACCAGCTCGGGGTGGTTGGAGATTTCCTGCGGGCGCAGGATGATGCGCTCGCGGTAGAAGTCGATGTGGTCCTCGAAGTCCTTGTAGGCCGCGGCAGACAGCGAAATGGACGTGGCCGAGGCCTTGCTCATCTTGCCCGCACGCAGCAGGTCCAGCATGCCGTCCTGCAGCACTTCGGTAAAGCCCAGCAGGTTCTCGAAAGGACCATGCAGCAGGCCTGCCAGCACGGCATTGGCCACATTGCCCACGCCCGACTGGATGGGCAGCATCTCCTTGGGCAGGCGGCCCATCTGCATCTCGTGCGCGAGGAAGTCGATGATGGAGGCGGCAATCGTGTTGGAGTTGGCGTCGGGCGCGGCAAACACGTTGTCGCGGTCGCCCTTGTTGGTTTCCACCACGGCGATGACCTTGTTGGGGTCGACCTTGAGGTACTGGTCACCGATGCGCTGGTCGGCATGCGTCATGTTGATGGGCATGCGGCGCGGCGGGATGGCGGTCCCGTAGTAGATGTCGTGCATGCCTTCCATCTTGGCCGGAGGCTTGGTGTTGACCTCCAGGATCACCTGGTCGGCGATCTCCAGCCAGGTCTTGTTGTTGCCCACGGCGGTCGACGGGATCAGCAGGCCGTCGGCGGTCACGCCCAGCACTTCCACCACGGCCACGTGCATGTGGCCCAGGAAGCCGAACCAGGCATGCTGCGCCACGTGGGACAGATGCATGTCGATGAAGTCGATCTCGCCGCTGTTGATGGCCTTGCGCGCGGTCGGATCGGTGTTGAAGGGCAGGCGCTGGCCCAGGGCGTGGGCTTCGGCCATCACGCCGTCGCATTCGCTGGCGGTGGACGCACCGGTCCAGACGTTGATCTTGTAGGGCTTGCCGGCGGCATGCTCGGCCTTGGCTCGGGCCGCAATCGCCTGGGGCAGGGCCTTGGGGTAGCCCGCCCCGGTGAAGCCGCTCATGCCGACGTTCACGCCGTGCGGAATCAGGGCCGCGGCGGCCTCGGCCGTCATGATGCGGTTGTGGAATTGGGGGTAGCGCACGCGCTCTGCCAGGCTCATCGAGGTTTCTCCAACTTTGCAAAAACAAGCCGCCTGGGCAGGCGGCTTTTCGAGGGCGACAGAGGTGTGCAGGGGGCGCCGTGCGTCCGGGCCGGATCGCCTGCGGGGGTGTCCGGCTTCTTGGCCTGCGTACATCTCCGTGGGCCCGAATCTCCGGCGTCGATGGTATCAGTGTTAACCCTTGGTTGCAGCGTGGCCCGCTTTGCCAAAGCTGCGACTAGTACCTTGTTTTTATTGAGTTTCCAGGAGAGTGTGCGCACGCACAATGAAGGTTAGGGTAAACACCTATCGGTTGCTGCGGTGCAGCATCGGCATAAAAAAACCGGTCTGCCAGGGGCAGACCGGTGCAGGGGATGCAGGGCGGGCGGGCCGCCCCGGCCTCAGGACTTGCGGGCGCGGTCCAGCAGGGCGTACAGCAGGATGGCGCCGAAGGTGGCGGTCCCGATGCCGCCCAGTGCGAACTCGCCGAACTTCAGCGTGAATTCGCCCGTGCCCAGGATCAGGGTGATGGCGGCGACGATCAGGTTCTTGGTGTCGGAGAAGTCCACCTTGTTGTCGACCCAGATCTTGGCGCCGGCAATCGCGATCAGGCCGAACACCACGATGGACACACCGCCCATCACGGGCAGGGGGATGGCCTGGATCAGGGCGCCGAACTTGGGCGAGAAGCCCAGCAGCACGGCCAGCACGGCGGCCAGCAGGAACACGGCGGTGGAGTAGATGCGCGTGGCGGCCATAACGCCGATGTTCTCGGCATAGGTGGTCACGCCGGTGCCGCCGGCCGCGCCGGAGACCATGGTGGCGACGCCGTCACCGATGAAGGCCCGGCCCATGTACTGGTCCAGGTTCTTGCCGGTCATGGCGGTCACGGCCTTGATGTGGCCCAGGTTCTCGGCCACCAGGATGATGACCACGGGCACGATCAGCAGCATGGCGTTGGCACTGAACACCGGGGCGTGGAAGGTGGGCAGGCCGAACCAGGCGGCGTTGGCCACACCGGCCAGGTCCACGGGCTTGCCCAGGCCCAGGCCGTTGGTCAGCACGGCGTAGACGATGCTGGCGATGATCAGGCCGATCAGGATCAGCAGGCGCTGCAGCATGCCCTTGGTGAACACGGCCACCAGGGCCACGGACACGAAGGTCACGGCCTGCATCCAGGCCTCGAAGTTGTTGGCCGCCATGTTCTTGACGGGGATGGCCGCCAGGTTCAGGCCGATCACGGCCACCACGGCGCCGGTCACCACCGGGGGCATGAAGCGCTCGATCCAGCCGGTGCCCACCAGGTGCACGATCACGCCCACCAGGGTGTAGACCAGGCCGCAGGCGATGATGCCGCCCAGGGCCAGGCCGATGTTGGCGTTGGCGCCCTGGCCCGCATACGCCGTGGCGGCGATCACCACGCCGATGAAGGCGAAGGACGAGCCCAGGTAGCTGGGCACGCGGCCGCCGGTGATGAGGAAGAAGATCAGCGTGCCGATGCCGCTCATCAGCACCGCGACGTTGGGGTCAAAGCCCATCAGGATGGGGGCCAGCACCGTCGAGCCGAACATGGCGATCACGTGCTGGATGCCCATCAGACCGGTCTGCGCCCAGGGCAGACGCTCGTCGGGGCCGATCACGCCGCCGTTCTGCAGCACGGCGGGGGACTTTTCAGTCCAGGAAAACATTCCCATTGGTATTGCTCCGTAAAAATTGCTGGCGCGATGTTAGAGGCTTTCCTGCACGCACGACATGCCCGCGCCAGGCAGCCCTGCGCGCCTGTCTGCCGGGGTCAAGCAGACGGCGTGCCAGGGCGCTCGGCGCAAGGCATTATTTTTAGGAGCTGTTGGCGCGCGTTGTGGCTGGGTTTCAAGGTGTTTTTGGCACGAAACCCGCCCAGCATCAGCGCAAGCCACTCATGTTTTTGAGTGGCAGCCGGTCAGCGGCTGTTGCGCGGAAAAAACGGTGGCCGCCGCAGCTGATCGGCCAGCAGGGTCCAGGGGCTGCGCCCGGTGAGCTGGGCCACGATGGCCGCCTTGATTGGCGGGATGCGGCGCGAGGCCTGGATCACCGCCTGGCGCACCAGGCGCGGCATGGGGCGCGCGTCGGTGAACAGCTTCACCACCGTGTTCGTGCCCTGGAAGATGGGCCAGGCATGGCGGTGGTGGCCCTGGGCATAGCTGGCCAGCACGCCGGCCTGGCCCCAGTCCTGGCCCGCGCCGCGTGCGGAGACGATGGCGGCCGTCAGGCGTTCCACGCCGGACAGGCCCAGGTTGAAGCCGTGCGCCGTCACCGGGTGCATGCCGACGGCGGCATCGCCCAGCAGGGCCCAGCGGTCGCCGCTGAAGCGGTGGGCATAGGTGGCCACCAGCGGGTAGATGTGGCGCTCGCCCACCAGTTGCATGTCGCCCAGGCGGCTTTGGAAGTGGTGCTGCACGTGGGCGGCGAACTCCTGGGGCGACAGCTGCATCAGCTGCTGCGCGTCGGCGGAATCGGTGGTCACCACGGCCGAGCACAGCAGCTCGCCGGTGGCGGGGTCGGGCTGCACGGGCAGGATGGCCAGGGTGCGGTCGTAGCCGAAGCACTCGTGCGCCTTGTCCTCGTGCGGCTGGGTGTGGCTCAGGCGGCAGACGATGACGCTGCGGCCGAAGTCGGTCATCTGTGCGCCCACGCCCAGCATGCGGCGCACGGCCGAATAGCGGCTGTCCGCAGCCACGACCAGCGGGGCCTGCAGCGGCTCGGCGTCGACGCGCACGCCCTGGTCCTCGGTGGTGTAGTGCACCTCGGCGTGGGTGGGCGTGGTGCGCACCTGGGTCACGCGCGCGCCGGTGATGATGCGCACCCCTTCGGTGCTGCTGGCGACCTCCCAGGCGGTGCGGCGCAGCGCGTGGTTGGGCACGATGCGGCCCAGGTAGTCGGTGCCGCTGCCGGCAGCCACGATGTCCAGGGTGGAGCGCTGGCCCACCGGGCCGTCGTGCACGATGGCCTCGCGGATGCTGCCGATCTCGTGGTCGGCCAGCCGCGCCCAGGTGCCCAGGCGCTGCAGGGTCTGCACGCTGGGGTGGGTCAGGGCGATCTCGCGACCGTCGGGAGCGGGCTGGGCCAGCTGGGATTCGCCCTGCAGTTCCAGCACCGTGGCCTGCAAGCCTGCGTGGGCCAGGGAGATGGCGAGCGACAGGCCGGCAGGGCCTGCGCCGACGATGAGGACATCGGTGTGCATGGACATGGGTGCTATCACGGTGAAAGTAGGCCAATTGTGACCCGGTCTGGGGCGTGCCCCGGCAAAGGGCAGCGTCCATTGTGCGTCGGTTTGGGGCGGCCCGGGCTTGTACTGCGTCAATAGCATGGGGTGGGTGCGGCTTCTGCGGCGGGCTGACCAACGGTCGTCGCCCGCCGTTTGTCAATCCGGGCTGCTGGCATGGCGGGACCGGGGGGCGCTCGCTACGCTGACCGCATGCTTACATCAACGCCTTCCGCCGCCGTGTCGCGCACGCCCCAGATCCGCCGCTACCAGCACTGGCTGGCCCAGCACCGCGGCCTGCACTTCGACTGCTATGACGCGCTGTGGCGCTGGTCGGTCACGGACCTGGACGCCTTCTGGCAGAGCGTGTGGGACTACTTTGCGGTGCAGTCGCCCACGCCGCACAGCGCGGCCCTGGGGCGCAACGTGATGCCCGGGGCGCAATGGTTTCCCGGCGCGCAGGTGAACTATGCCCAGCAGGTGCTGCGCCATGTGGAGGCCGCGCACGCAGCCGGCATGCCGGCCGTGGTGGCCGACAACGAGCAGGGCCAGGTGACCGAGCTGTCCTGGCCCGAACTGCGCCGCCAGGTGGCCGCGCTGGCGCTGCACCTGCAGGCCCAGGGCGTGCAGCCCGGCGACCGCGTGGCCGCCTACCTGCCCAACATCCCGCAGGCCATCGTCGCCTTCCTGGCCGTGGCCAGCGTGGGCGGCGTGTGGAGCGTGTGCGCCCCCGACATGGGCACGGCGGCCGTGCTGGACCGCTTCAAGCAGATCGCGCCCAAGGTGCTGATCGCCGTGGACGGCGTGCACTACGCCGGCAAGTCCATGGACCGGGGCCAGATCGCCAGCGAGCTGCGCGCCCAGTTGCCCAGCGTGCAGCACCTGCTGGTGCTGCGCACGCCGCATGCCACCCAGCCGGTGGCCGACAGCAGCAGCTGGGATGCGGTGCTGGCGCGCGACGATGCCGCGGTGCAGGCGTTTGCCCCGCTGTGGCTGCCGTTCGACCACCCGCTGTGGATCGTCTACTCCAGCGGCACCACCGGCTTGCCCAAGCCCATCGTTCACGGGCACGGCGGCATCATGCTGGTGGCCCTGGCCATGAAGGCCCTGCACAACGACGTGGGCTGCAGCTACGACCCCGAGAGCTGGGGCGAGCGCTTCCACTGGTACAGCTCCACTGGCTGGGTGATGTGGAACTCCCAGGTCGCCGGCCTGCTGGGCGGCACCACCTGCGTGATCTTCGACGGCAGCCCCGGCGGCAGCAAGGACCAGCCGGACTGGGGCGTGCTGTGGCGCTTTGCGGCGCGCCACCGCGTCACCAGCTTTGGTGCGGGTGCGGCCTTCTATGCCAACTGCATGAAGGCCGGCCTGGACCTGGCCCAGTGCGGGGACCTGTCGCGCATCACCGGCCTGGGCAGCACCGGCTCACCCCTGGCGCCCGATGTGCAGGCCTGGGGCACGCAGCAGTTCGCGCGCCTGGGCACGCCGGACATCTGGTGGAACAACCTGTCCGGCGGCACCGACTTCTGCGGCGCCTTCATCGGCGGCAACCGCGAGCTGCCGCAGTACACGGGCGAGATGCAGTGCCGCATGCTGGGCGCGGCGGTGGAGGCCTGGAATGAGGCCGGCGAGCCCGTGACCGACGCTGTGGGCGAGCTGGTCTGCACCCAGCCGATTCCGTCCATGCCGCTGTACTTCTGGGGGGACAGCGGCAACCAGCGCTACCTGGGCAGCTACTTCGACATGTACCCCGCCGGCCACGGCCGCCAGCCCGGCGGCGGCGATGGCCCGGCCACGATGGGCGGCGTCTGGCGGCACGGCGACTGGCTCAAGGTCTCGCCGCACGGCGGCTGCACCATCTATGGCCGCAGCGATGCCACCATCAACCGCCACGGCCTGCGCATGGGCACCAGCGAGATCTACAGCGCCGTCGAGGCCCTGCCCGAGGTGCTGGACAGCCTGGTGGTGGACCTGGAGTACCTGGGGCGCGAGAGCTTCATGCCCATGTTCGTGGTGCTGCGCGCTGGCCTGGTGCTGGACGACGCGCTGCAGACCCGGATCGCCGCGGCCATCCGCCAGGCGCTGTCGCCGCGTTTCGTGCCCGACGAGATCCTGCAGGTGGCCGAGATCCCGCGCACCCTGACCGGCAAGAAGCAGGAGTTGCCGATCAAGAAGCTGCTGCTGGGCCAGCCCCTGGCCAAGGTGGTGAACCCGGACACCATGGCCAATCCGGGCAGCCTGGACTGGTTTGTGCGCTACGCGCAGCGCAAGCAAGCGCCCGCCAGCGCCGCGGTCTGAGACGCCGGCTGCCCCGCCGCGGCCTGGCCGTGCCCCCGGGGGCACGGTCTGGGCACAGGCTGGCGGGGTACACTTGGCGCGTTTTGAGTTCGCGCCCCTTCCCCTAACCGCACTCCCCATCATGGCCGTTGACTCGCAGGGCACCGCCCGTTCCAGCTTTGACCTCAAAAGTGCCCAGTTGCCCGTGATGGCCGTGGCGCTGCGGGACACCGAAGTGGCCGTCCTGACCCGGGACCTGGCGCAGCGCCTGGCGGACGACCCCGATTTCTTTGACAACGACCCGGTGCTGATCGACTTGCAGCATGTGCGCGACAGCACCGAGGACATCGACTTTCCCAAGCTGATCAAGGCGCTCAAGCGCCACCGCACCCTGCCGGTGGCGGTCTGCGGCGGCTCGCCCGCGCAGATGGCGGCCGCCCATGCGGCAGGCCTGATGCCGGCCCCGGACGCCCAGCCGGCGCGTGCCAAGCCCACGGCGGTGGAGGTGCGCGAGGTGGAAGTCATCCGCGAGGTGCCGGTGGAGGTCGAGGTGGTGCGCGAAGTGCCGGCGCCCGCGCCGAACGCGCTGATCGTGGACAAGCCGCTGCGCTCGGGCCAGCAGGTCTATGCGCGCGGCACCGACCTGGTGGTCATGGCCGTGGTCAGCTACGGCGCCGAAGTCATCGCCGACGGCAATGTCCACGTCTATGCGCCCTTGCGGGGGCGCGCCGTGGCGGGGGCGCGCGGCAACACCGAGGCCCGCATCTTCAGCACCTGCATGGAGCCGCAGCTGCTGTCGATCGCCGGCAACTACCGGGCGCTGGAGACCGACCTGCCCCAGGATATCGCCGGCAAGCCGGCCCAAGCCCGATTAGAGGGTGAAAAGCTGGTGATCGAGCCAATGCGTTTAGCATGAGTGCCATCCGGCAAGCCGATTGAACATTATCCGAACAAGATTCTTCGCGAAGGAACCCTTTGAACATGGCCAAAATCGTCGTAGTGACCTCTGGTAAAGGTGGCGTAGGCAAGACCACCACGAGTGCAAGTTTTGCGTCCGGCTTGGCCCTGTCGGGGCACAAGACGGCGGTGATCGACTTTGACGTCGGCCTGCGCAACCTCGACCTGATCATGGGCTGCGAGCGCCGCGTGGTCTATGACCTGATCAACGTGATCCATGGCGAGGCCAACCTGAACCAGGCCCTGATCAAGGACAAGCAGTGCGACAACCTGTTCGTGCTGGCCGCGTCGCAGACCCGCGACAAGGAAGCGCTGACGCAGGACGGCGTGAAGAAGGTGCTGGACGATCTGGCGGGCATGGGCTTTGAGTTCATCATCTGCGACTCGCCCGCCGGCATCGAAAGCGGCGCGCTGATGGCCATGCACTACGCCGACGAGGCGCTGGTGGTGACCAACCCCGAGGTCTCCTCGGTGCGCGACTCGGACCGCATCCTGGGCATGCTCAGCTCCAAGACCGAAAAGGCGGTCAGTGGCGAGGGCGTGAAGGAGCACCTGCTGATCACGCGCTACAACCCCAACCGTGTCGAAGATGGGCAGATGCTGTCCATCCAGGACATCGAAGACATCTTGCGCATCCCGCTGATCGGCGTGATTCCGGAATCGGAGACCGTGCTGCAGGCTTCCAACCAGGGCGTGCCCGCCGTGCACATGGACGGCTCGGACGTGTCGGAAGCCTACAAGGACGTGGTGGCGCGTTTTCTGGGCGAGGAGCGTCCCATGCGCTTCACCGATGCGCAAAAGCCCGGATTTTTTAAGCGCATCTTTGGCGGGAGGTAAGCAGCCATGTCCATCATTTCTATGTTGCTGGGGGAGAAGAAAAAGTCTGCCTCCGTCGCCAAGGAACGCCTGCAGATCATCCTGGCCCGCGAACGCGTGGGCGGTGGCAGCGGGCAGCCCGACTACCTGCCCGCGCTGCAGCGCGAGCTGATGGCCGTGGTGTCCAAGTACGTCTCCATCAACCCCGAGGACATCAAGGTCCAGCTGGAGCGCCAGGACAACCTGGAAGTGCTGGAAGTGAAGATCGAGCTGCCCGAAGCCGTGCGCTGACCCGCCGCTTCCAGCCCAGCAAAAAACCGCAGGCCCGGTCACGGGTGCTGCGGTTTTTTGATGGAGATGGTGAAGGGCCGCTCAGTCCTGCATGCGGCCGCGGTGGTACAGCAGCGGCGTGGCGTGGGCTGCGTGGCGGCAGGCCAGCACCTCGCCGACCAGGATCAGGTGGTCGCCTTCGCGGTACTGGCTGCGCGCGCGGCATTCGAAGGTGGCCAGAGCCCCCTCCAGCACGGGCACGCCCTGGGCGTTGGGCTGCCAGGCGATGCCGGCAAAGCGGTCCACCCCGCGCTGGGAAAACTGCAGCGCCAGCGGTTTGTCGTGCGCGGCCAGTACGTGGATGGCGTAGTGCGTGCACTGCGCAAACACCGGGTAGCTGCCGGCGTGGCAGCCCAGGCTCCATAGCACCAGGGCGGGTTGCAGCGACACCGAGTTGAAGGAGCTCACCGTCATGCCCACGGGTCGGCCCTGGTCATCCGCCGTCGTCACCACCGTCACGCCCGTGGCGAACTGGCCCAGGGCGTTGCGGAAATCTCGTTCGGTGAAAGCGGCCGCGTCGGGCGGTGCCGCAAGAGAGGGGATATTCACGACAGCGTTGATCTAAGTAGGTGGGAGATTATGCAAACTCTGATAGAGCGCTGTGTGGGTGGGGCTAATGTGCGTGCCGATGCTAGCCGGCCTGGCCGCCCGCGGCGCGGGTGGGCGTCACCTGCGGCACAGGGGTTGTATTTTTTGATAGCTGCCTGCGTTTGATAAATAAGGTTTTCAGATATGCAAATGCCTGAAACGTTGATGGAGCCAGCGCCACCAGCTTCTGCAAATGCAGCAGACAGGGGCTGGGGAGCGCCCTGCGGTTTGATAGGGGTCAAAGGAGGCGCAGCAAACCGCCCCCGCGTTGTGGCACGTACGCCGAACAAGGCGGATTTTGTCCGGGATTGCTTTCAGAATGCCGACAGAAGCAGCGCCGCCGGCGTTGCGCCATCTTTCCTCCCCCTTGATGCAAAGGATGTTTGCGTGAAAAAAATCTGCACGACTGTTGCCCTGCTGGCCCTTGGAAGCCTTGCCACCCCGGTCCTGGCGGCCGACTGCGCCGTCACCATCGAAGGCAATGACCAGATGCAGTTCAACATCAAGAGCGTGGAAGTGCCCAAGTCCTGCACCAGCTTCACCATGACCTTGAAGCACACCGGCAAGATGTCCAAGTCCACCATGGGCCACAACATCGTGCTGGCCACCACGGCCGACACCAACGCCGCGGCCGCCGATGGCCTGAAGGCCGGCGCGGCCAACGAGTACGTCAAGCCCGGCGATGCGCGCGTGCTGGCGTTCACCAAGATGATCGGCGGCGGCGAGACCACCTCGGTGAACCTGGACGTCGCCAAGCTCAAGGCCGGCACCGAGTACACCTACTTCTGCTCCTTCCCGGGCCACTCCTTCATCATGCGCGGCGTGCTCAAGCTGGGCAGCTGAGCGGCGCACCTCACAGAAGGTGGGCCTGCAGCCCGGCGCCCGGCTTTTTTCCGGCCCGGGCTTGGGCACAATCGCAGCAGCCACTTTGCACAGACCGCCATGTTCCAGTACCACACGATTCCTGTCACCGCCTTCCAGCAAAACTGCTCCCTGGTCTGGTGCGACCAGACGCTGGAGGCGGCGGTGATCGACCCCGGTGGCGACATCGACGTCATCGAGTGGGAGCTGGAGCGCCTGGGCCTGCAGCTCAAGGCCATCTGGCTGACGCACGCCCACATCGACCATGCCGGCGCCGTGGCCGAACTGGCGCGCAAGCGCCAGCTGGACATCATCGGCCCGCACGAGGGCGACCGCTTCTGGATCGCCGGCCTGCCCCAGCAGGGCGCCATGTTCGGCTTTCCCCCGGCCGAACCGTTCGAGCCCACGCGCTGGCTGCACGACGGCGACACCGTGGCCATCGGCCAGGAGGTGCTGCAGGTGCGCCACTGCCCGGGCCACACGCCGGGCCACGTGGTCTTCCACGCCCCGCAGGCCGAGCGCTGCTTCGTCGGCGACGTGCTGTTTGCCGGCAGCATCGGTCGCACCGACTTTCCCCAGGGCAACCACCAGCAGCTGATCGACTCCATCGTCCAGCGTCTGTGGCCCATGGGCGATCAGACCGTGTTCATCCCCGGCCACGGCCCGGAAAGCAGCTTCGGGCGTGAACGCCAGACCAACCCCTACGTCGGCAACACCTGATGGGCGCCACGGCGCGCCATTGCTTGCGGTTGCTGGTTGTGGCCGCGGTGATCGGTCTGCTGGTCGTGCCCGCCCTGGCGGCCGGCTGGGCCGCGTGGCAGGGGCAGCCGTGGGTCATGGACTGGCCGCAGTCCCTGCGCCACGCGGCGGTGCTGGGCGCCGTGTTCTGCGGGTTGCGCCTGCTGCTGGCGGGGGCCGGGTGGCTGCTGCGCGCCGTGCTGCGCAGCTACTAAGGTGTACCGAAGTTGGAATGAAAACCAGCGCTGGCGCTCATCCTGTTTGCGCAGAAAGCTCACTTTTCTGATGTTTTCTCGCGCTCGCCAGTGCGGCAGGGCCCGTGCCGGTCGGCGGTGCGCGGGCGTCCGCGAGCAGGTGCGGGCCCGTGAAATTCTTGACGCGGATCAAATCTCGCGCAGAACGCATACGGGTTAATACCTAAGTCTCCCTGCAAGAACTAGCATGGTTGCATCACGTAACGATGCATTGCTTGCGAGGAGTTCCTATGGCGTCTACGCCCGCACCCGAAACCGGTCCCATCACCTCCAGACCGGAACCCGATTCCAATAAAAAACTCGCCTTCCTGCTGCTGGCCCTGGTGCTGTACGGCATCGTGCTGGCCCTGCCGCAGCCGGCCGGCCTCAGCGCCTCGGGCCAGGTGGCCCTGGGCCTGCTGGTGCTGGTCGTGGTGCTGTGGATCAGCGAATGCGTCTCGCCCGCCAACAGCGCGGTGATCCTGACCGGCGCCGCCGTGCTGGGGCTGATGGGCACCTCGCTGACCGAAGGTGGCAAGGTGATGAATTCCTCGGCCGCGCTGACCACCATGCTCAGCGGCTTCTCGTCGACCGCCGTGCTGCTGGTGGCGGCCGCGCTGTTCCTGGCCGTGGCGCTCAAGCACACCGGCCTGGACAAGCGGATTGCGCTGATCGTCATGAGCAAGATCGGCGTCTCGCCAGCCCGCCTGGTGCTGGGCGCGATGATCGTCGGCTTCGTGCTGGCCCTGTTCATCCCCTCGGCCACGGCCCGCGTGGGCGCCGTGATTCCGATCATGATCGGCATCACCGCCGCCCTGGGTCTGGCCGTGAACAGCTCGCTGGGTGCCACCCTGATGATCGTCACCGCCAGTGCCTGCTCCATCTTCAACATGGCGATCAAGACCGGCGCGGCGCAGAACATCATCAGCCTGAACTTCATGCAGCAGGCCTTTGGCCACAACATCACCTGGGGCCAGTGGTTCATCACGGCCCTGCCGTTCACCATCGGCATGTGCGTGGTGCTGTTCTTTGCCGCGATGTGGATCCTGCGTCCCCAGGTGCCCGCCGGCGAGGACATGACCGCCAAGCTGCGCCAGCAACTGGCCGAGCTGGGCCCGGTCAGCGGTTCCGAAAAGCGCCTGATGGCCGTGGCGGCACTGTTGCTGGTGATGTGGTCCACCGAGGGCATGCTGCACCCGTTTGACACCACCACCACCACCCAGATCGGCATTGCCCTGCTGCTGATGCCCAAGATCGGGGTGATGCACTGGTCGCAGGCCGAAAAGCTGGTGCCCTGGGGCACGATCGTGCTGTTCGCCGCCTCCATCTCGCTGGGCAACCTGCTGTCCAAGACCGGCGCCGCCGGCTGGCTGGCGCAGCAGACGCTGGGCCAGATGGGCCTGTCGGCCCTGCCCGTGGTGGGCGTGATTGCCGCGCTGTCGGTGTTCAGCATCGTGCTGCACCTGGGCTTTGCCTCGGCCACCGGCCTGGCCAGCACGCTGATCCCCATCATGATCGCCTTCACGCAGACCCTGCCCGTGAGCCCCGAAACCGCGTTTGGCATCGTCATGATCCAGAGCTTCGTGGTCTCCTTCGGCTTCATCCTGCCCACCAACGCGCCGCAGAACATGCTGTGCTACGGCACCAATGCCTTCAACACCGCGCAGTTCGCCAAGGTCGGCATCGTGGTCACGCTGGCCGGCCTGGGCCTGATCCTGCTGCTGTCCGCCACCCTGTGGCCCGCCATGGGGGTGCTGTAAATGGGGGCACGCATTGGCATCATCGGCGCCGGCCAGGTCGGTGCGGCCGCCGGCTACCTGCTGTCGGCCACGCCGGGCATCAGCCAGATCGTGCTGGTCGACCAGAACGAGGCCCGCGCCGCCGGTGAGGCGGCCGACATCGGCCATGCCGCCGCCTTTGGCACGGCCGCCCGCGTCAGCGAAGGCGACTACGCCGACCTGGCCGGGGCCTCGGTGGTGGTCATCACCGCCGGCGCCAGCCTCAAGCCCGGCCAGACGCGGCTGGAGCTGCTGCAGCAGAACCTGAAGATGACGGACACCATCATCGACCAGGTCCTGAAGGTGGCGCCCGACGCCGTGCTGCTGTTCGCCACCAACCCGGTGGACGTGATGCCCGCCATCGCCGTGCACCGCTACGGCCTGCCGCCGGGCCGCGCGATTGGCACCGGTTGCTCGCTGGACTCCATCCGCTTCCGCGACCGGCTGGCCGACTACCTGGGCGTGGCCTCGCAGTCCGTCCACGCCTATGTGCTGGGCGAGCACGGGGATTCGTCCGTGCCGCACTGGAGCAGCGCCCAGATCGCGGGCATGCCGGTGACGGAGTTTGCCGCCCAGCTGGGCCGGCCCATCGACGCCGCCATGCAGGCGCGGATTGCCGAGGACGTGCGCACCTCGGCCTACCGCATCAAGGCCGGCAAGGGCGTGTCCAACTTCGGCATCGGTGGCTGCATTGCGCGGCTGGTGAAGGCCATCGTCGCCGACGAACAGTCGGTGTTCGCCGTGTCCACCTGCATGCCCGAGTTGCTGGGCGTGCGCGACACCTGCGTGTCCCTGCCCCACCTGATCGGCGCGCGCGGGGCCTCGACCCCGTTCCTGCCCGGTTTGAATGCCCAGGAGACCGAGGCCCTGCGCGCTAGCGCGGCGCTGCTGGCCGGCACGATTGCCGACGGGCTGCAGTCCCTGCAGCGCTGAGCGCAGCCCCTGCGGCCGCGCCCGCAGACACCCCCCACGAAAAGGCCCGCAGATGCGGGCCTTTTTGTTCTGGATGGGGGCGTCGCGCTCAGCGGCGGCGGGCGGCCTCGTACAGGCCGGTGACCCGCGGCACGTTGCGCTGCAGCTCGCGGATGCGCTCGGGGCCGCTGGGGTGGGTGGACAGAAAGGCCAGGCCATTGGCGTTGCTGCCCGTGGCATTGCCCATTTTTTCCCACAGGCTGACGGCAGCGTTCGGGTTGTAGCCCGCGCGCGCGGCGATCTCCAGGCCGACCAGGTCGGCATCGCTTTCATCGTTGCGGCTGAAGCGCAGGCTCAGCAATTGGCCGCCCAGGCGGGCCGCGTAGTTGCCCACATCGCCCAGGCCCAGCAGCTGGGCCCCCAGGGAAATACCCAGGCTGGTGGCGGTGTTCTTGGCCAGCTGTTCGCGCGAGTGCTCGCGCAGGGCGTGGGCCATCTCGTGGCCCATGACCATGGCGATCTCGTCGTCGCTCAGGCGCAGCTTGTCGATGATGCCGGTGAAGAAGGCGATCTTGCCGCCTGGCATGCAGAAAGCGTTGATGTCGTTGCTGCGGATCAGGGCCACCGACCACTGCCACTGCCGGGCGCGCTCGTTCCACGCGGCGGTGTGCGGGATCAGGGCCTGGGCAATGCGTTGCAGGCGCTGGGTCTGCGCATCACCGGCGGGCACCAGCTTGCCCTGGCTGCGGGCCTCCTGCAGCAGCTTGGCGTATTCCTGCTCGGCCGCCTGCTCCAGCTCTTCGGCCGGCACCAGGTGGCGCAGGCGCGAGGATGCCCCCACATCCACCTGGGCCCAGGCTGGCAGCGTCGCACTGGCCGTGGCCGCGCCGCCCAGCAGCAGAAAGGCCCGGCGCGCCTGCCACAGGCTGCGCGGTGTGCCGGCCGGGGCGCAGGCGCCATCCTGGCCGCACCAGCAGCCGGCGGGGTGGTCATCAAAAGGGGTGTGGGGGGGCAGTGCAGGGTGCATAGGGGGTGTCCATCCTCAATCCGCCCCAAGTGTAGAAGCGTCTGCGCCCTCAGCCGTGTCGGTCTTGGCGCATTTCGCTGTGCACCACCAGCCACAGGCCGCACAGCACCAGGGCCAGGCCGGCCACGGCCAGCCAGGTGGGCGCCTCGCCCACGATCAGGATGGACAGCACGAAGGCGGTGATGGGTTCGAACTTGCTCAGGGCCACGCTGGTCGCGGCCGACACGGTGCGCAGGCCGCTGGAAAACAGCAGGTAGGCGACGCCGGTGGCCACCAGGCCCAGGTACAGCACCACGCCCAGCCCGCGGGGGCTGAGCTGGGGCTCACCGCCCAGCACTGCCGCCAGCGGCAGGGACAGCAGGGCTGCGCTGCCAAAGACCCAGGCATTGACGCGTGCCACGCCGGCCTGGCGCACCAGGGTCTGGCTCAGCACGGCATAGGCCCCATAGGTCAGGCCAGCCAGCAGGCACAGGCCGATGCCCAGCCAGGAGACCTGCCAGTCCCCGGGCTTGCCCAGCCCCATGACAAAGCCGCCGACCACGCCGATGGTCGTGCCCAGCCACCACAGGCCCGCGGGCCAGCGCCGCAGCAGCACCGCCTGCAGCAGGCCGGCCCAGATCGGGCTGGAGCCCAGGGCCACGGCCGTGCCAAAGCCCACGCCGGTGCGCTGCAGCCCGGCAAAGAACGTCAGGTTGTAGGTGGCCATGCACAGCGCGCAGACCAGCAGGCGCGGCAGGTCCAGCGGGCGGCGGGCCGGGTCGCTGCGCCCCACCAGCCCGCACAGGGCGACGAAGAAGGCGCCGGCCACCACCAGGCGCAGGGCGCCCACCCAGTAGGGGGAGAGGTCGGTCGGGGCGAAGCTCTGGGCGGTGCCGGTGGTGCCCCAGAGCATGGCGGCACCCAGCACCAGCAGGATGCCGTGGGCGGAAGAATTCGAGGACTGCATGGGGGGCGATGCTGCCAGCGGCGGCGCCGGCAAATGTCGAGCAACGCGCATTCTGCGCGCGCCGGGTCAGCGCCGGCGCAGGGCGCGCGCGCCGGTGCCCCGGTCGCGCCGCAGGGCATAGGCCAGGGCGCTGGCGCTGGCGTAGCCGCAGTCCGCAGCGCTGGCCTCCAGGCTGCGGCCGCGCGCCAGCAGGTGCTCGGCCTGGTCCAGGCGCAGCTGGCGCAGCCATTGCTGCGGCGTGCGGCCGGTCAACTCCAGCCAGCGGGCGTGGAAGCGCTGCGGGCTGAGGTGGCAGCACGCCGCCATGCGGGCCGTGGGCCAGGGGGTGTGCAGTGCGCGGCGGATGTGTGCCTCCAGGGCCTGCACATCCACGCCGCGGCGCGGCAGCAGTGTGGGGGCGTCCAGCAGCAGCTGCAGGCGCTCGGTCGCGGCCAGGGCCTGGGGCGGGCAACTGGCCGCGCGCGGCACCTGAAAGCGTCGCAGCTTGTCCAGCGCAGTGCAGGGCGGGGCCACCACGTCCATCACCAGCATCTGCGCCCCGGGCGGCGCCAGGTAGGCGTGGCGCGTGCCGGCCGGGATCCACAGGCCGGTGATCGTGTCGACATAGGCGCTGTGGCCGTCCACCTCCAGCTCCATGCGGCCCGACAGCGCGTACAGCAGCTGGGCATGCGTGGCGTGTGCGTGCGCAGGATGCTCCCCGCCGTAGTGGCGCAGGCTGCAATCCAGGGTAACAGGCAGTGAGGGCGTCAACATGGTGGCGGGCGAAGGGGGTGGCGCTGGTGATAATGGCACAACGCTTGTTGCCCACACCATGCCCGACGCTTCTCGCCCTGCTGCCCCCGCTTCCGCTTCGCCCCGCCGCTCCTGGGCGGACACCCTCAAGGTCTATGCCGAACCCGCCAGCCTGCGCATGCTGGCGTTGGGCTTTTCGGCCGGTTTACCCTTGCTGCTGGTGCTGGGAACGCTCTCATTTTGGTTGCGCAAGGCCGGGATCGACCGCTCCACCATCGGCTACATGAGCTGGGTCGGCCTGGCCTATGCCTTCAAGTGGGTCTGGTCGCCGCTGGTGGACCGCCTGCCGCTGCCGGTGCTGCACGGCTGGCTGGGGCGCCGGCGCAGCTGGCTGCTGCTGGCGCAGGGCCTGATCATCGGCGGGCTGCTGGGCATGGCCTTCACCGATCCGCAGCAGGACCTGAACCGCATGGTCTGGTGCGCCCTGGCCGTGGCCTTCGGTTCGGCCACGCAGGACATTGCGCTGGATGCCTTCCGCATCGAATCGGCCAACGCCGAGCGCCAGGCCGCGCTGGCGGCCACCTACCAGACGGGCTACCGGCTGGCCATGATCTGGGCCGGCGCCGGGGCGCTGTGGCTGGTGGCGGCGGCCCTGCAGGGCACCACCACCTATGTGCATGGCGCCTGGCAGCTGGCCTATGGCGTGATGGCCGCCAGCATGCTGGTCGGCGTGTGCACCGTGCTGCTGTCGCCGGAGCCCGCGGGCCGTGCGCAGACCCCGGCGCGCAACCTGACCGAGTGGCTGCGCGAGGCGCTGGTGGCGCCGTTTGTTGATTTCGTGCGCCGCTACGGCTGGCAGGCCATCCTGATCCTGGCGCTGATCGGCATCTACCGCATCAGCGACGTGGTGATGGGCATCATGGCCAACCCCTTCTACGTCGACATGGGCTACAGCGAGGGCGAGGTGGCCACGGTCAGCAAGGTCTTCGGCGTCATCATGACCCTGGTGGGCGCCTTCATCGGCGGGGTGATATCCATGCGCATCGGCGTGATGCGCGTGCTGATGCTGGGGGCCGTGCTGTCGGCCGCCAGCAACCTGCTGTTCGCCTGGCTGAGCACGCGCGGCCACGACCTGACCGGCCTGACCCTGGTGGTCAGCGCCGACAACCTCGCCGGTGGCATCGCCTCGGCGGCGTTCATCGCCTACCTGTCCAGCCTGACGAACGTGCAGTACTCGGCCACGCAGTACGCGTTGTTCAGCTCCATGATGATGCTGGCGCCCAAGTGGCTGGCCGGCTTTTCGGGCGCGTTTGTCGACGTCCATGGCTATGTGACGTTCTTCGTCGGCACGGCCTGCCTGGGCCTGCCGGTGCTGCTGCTGGTGGCCTTGGCCTCACGCATCAAAATGACCGCCAATGCTTGATGCGCCTGCGCAGACTGCTATGGCTTTGAGCTGGCGGTTCGGCCCACACAGGCCGGCCGCTGCGCTGCGCCGCCTGGGCGGCCTGCGCTTTACCCGGGCTTTACGTGACAGACAAACAGGCCCCCTACACTGGCGGGCATGAGCACACACAACCTGTTGATGATCGAGGACGATGTGCGCCTGGCCGACATGGTCAGCGCCTATCTGGGCCAGAACAGCCTGTCGGTGCAACACTGTGCCGATGCCACCAGCGGCCTGGCCCAACTGCAGGGTGCGGGGGCGCTGCCGGACCTCGTCATCCTGGACCTGATGCTGCCCGACATGGACGGGCTGGAAGTCTGCCGCCGCCTGCGCGCCATGCAGGGGCCTGCCGCCAAGGTGCCGGTGCTGATGCTGACGGCCAAGGGCGACCCCATGGACCGCGTGATCGGCCTGGAGATCGGTGCCGACGACTACCTGCCCAAACCCTTCGAGCCGCGCGAGCTGCTGGCGCGCATCCGCGCCATCCTGCGCCGCCGCGGTGACGATGCGCCCGCCGCCAGCGCGGTGCGCAGCACACCGGCCCTGCGTTTCGGCAGCCTGGAGATCGACCGGGATGCCCGCACCGTGACCGTGGCCGGACAGCCGGCGGAATTGACCAGCTACCAGTTCGACCTGCTGGTGGCGCTGGCCGAGCGCGCTGGCCGCGTGCTGACGCGCGACCAGATCATGGAGGCCGTGCGTGGCCGCGAGCTGGAGGCCTTCGACCGCTCCATCGACGTGCACATGGGCCGCATCCGCGCGGCCATCGAGGCCGACCCCAAGGCCCCCAAGCGCATCCTGACGGTGCGCGGCGTGGGCTATGTCTTCGCCAAGCAGCAGGACTGAGGCGCGCATGTTCAAGGTCTTTTCCCAACGGCTGTACCTGCGCATCTGGCTGGCGGTGGTGGGCGGCGTGGCCGTGCTGACCCTGGTGGTCGGCTGGGCCTGGCGCGTGGCGGAGGAATACAACGCCAGTAACAACGCCCAGCAGACCAACAACGCGCGCGAACTGGTGATCCGGGACGGGCAGGGGCAGATCCTGCTGCAGGGCCCGTTCGAGCGCATCCGCCGCCCCGGCGCGGACGGCGTGGTGTTCAACATCGAGGGCACGGACGGTCAGACCTACCATCTGGAGATGGCCCCGCGGGCCCAGCCTGGTGGCGGCAATCCGCGCGAACGCGCCGGGGGTGGCCGCCCGCCCCCAGGGCATGGCGGCCAGGACTGGGCCTTCTGGCTGCGGCCGCCGTTTGGCTTCCTGTGGCTGCTGGGCCTGATCGGCCTGGTGGTGGTGGTGGGCGTGTTCCCCATCATCCGGCGCCTGCTCAAGCGGTTGGAGAACCTGCAGCGCGGCGTGCAGCGTTTCGGCGAAGGCGACCTGAGCGTGCGCGTGCCCACCGAGGGGCGCGACGAGGTGGCCGACCTGGCGCGCCAGTTCAATGCCGCGGCCGGCCGCATCGAGGCCCTGGTGCAGTCGCACAAATCGCTGCTGGCGAATGCCTCGCACGAGCTGCGCTCTCCGCTGGCGCGCATCCGCATGGGGCTGGAGCTGATGGGCGGCGACAGCGCCTCGGTGGCGGCGGCCAAGGCCGAGATCCAGCGCAACATCGCCGAGCTGGACCAGCTGGTGGACGAGATCCTGCTGGCCAGCCGGCTGGAGTCGCCCGAGGTGGACGTGGGCAGCACCGAGGCGGTGGACCTGATCGGGCTGGCCGCCGAGGAATGCGCGCGCGTGGACGCCGACCTGGACGTGGAGGCCACCGAGGGCCTGGAGGTGCCGGCGATTGCCAAGCTGGTGCGCCGCGCCCTGCGCAACCTGCTGGAGAATGCCCGCCGCTACAGCCATGGCGAGGTCAGCCTGACGCTGTCGCGCGAGGGGGCGATGGCCGTGATCCGGGTCGAGGACATCGGCCCCGGTGTGCCGCCGGCGCAGCGCGAGCGCATCTTTGAAAAGTTCTACCGCCTGCCCGGGGCCAGCGAGCGCTCGGGGGGCGTGGGCCTGGGCTTGTCCCTGGTGCGCAGCATTGCGCAGCGCCATGGTGGCAGCGTGCGTTGCGAGGACCGCCGCGATGGCCGCCCCGGCGCCAGCTTCGTGCTGCGCCTGCCGCTGCAGGCGGCCGGCTGAGACCGCCAGCGAAATATTTCACCCACAAAAAAGGGCTGCCAGTGGCAGCCCTTTTTGCAGTGTGCGTGCGCTGGATCAGCGGATCAGCATCACGGGCACGGAGCAGTTGGCCAGCACCTGGGTGGAGACCGAGCCCATCACCAGCTTGCCCAGCGAGCCGTGGCCGTGGGTGCCCATGATGATCAGGTCGAACTTCTCGTCCTCGGCGATCTTGGCAATCGTGGTGCCTGCGGGGCCGATTTCGGCACGGGTGTGCACGGCGATGCCGCTTTGCGCCAGGAACTTGGTGACGGGGTCCAGCACCTTGGCCGATTCTTCCGCGTAGTACTCATCCACCATCTCCTTGCTCAGGGCCGCGCGGGCGCGGGGAGGCAGGGACGGCTGGACGGTCAGGGCGGTGTATTCATGGCGGCCTGCGGTGATCAGCTCTTCGTGCGCAGCCAGGTAGGCCAGCATTTTCTTGGTGAAGGGGCTTCCGTCGACAGCGAGCAGGATTTTCATGGCAAATATCTCCAAAAGGACAAGGGACAGCGTAATCACTGGCGCCAATGTTGTCTTGACTTACGTCATGTTTTTGGGGCGACGCAGCTGGAAAGCCCAGAAATCATAAGCGGATGCAGCGGCCGGGCTGGAAATGCGCCTGCTCGCCCTTGCGCGCATAGCCCAGCGGGTTGGCCACCACGCGGCACTGCCAGGGGCGACCATCGGCATGGTGGCCCTGGGCGGTGTAGTCGCTGGGGGCGTGCAGGTGGCCGTGCAGCCACAGCTGGGCTTGGGGCAGCAGCTCGTCCAGCGTATTGCAAAAGCCGGCCGTGCCGGGCACCAGGCCGTAGCGCGGGTCGCTGCTGCGCAGGCTGGGGGCGAAGTGGGTCACGACCACGGTGGGGCCTTCGCAGGGTTGCTGCAGCGCGTTGCGCAGCCAGGCCTGGCATTCCAGCGCCTGGGCGCGCATGGGCTCGGCCAGGAAAGGCTGGCCGTGGCGGGTGCCACCGGTTTTGCTGAGGTAGAAGTTGGCGGCGCGGAAGGACTTCTCGCGCAGCTTCAGCAGGCGGCCGACGTCGCCGGCCTGCACCTGATCGTCCAGCAGGGCGATGGCGTCGTAGTCGGTCCACAGCGTGGTGCCGACAAAGCGCACGCCGTCCAGCACCGTGGTGGCGCGTTCCAGCCAGATGAGGCCCAGCGCATCGCAGACGCGGCGCAGGCGGTCGTGGGCCGCGTCCCAGTCCTGGGCGTCGTACTCGTGGTTGCCGGGCACGAACACCACCGGGCAGGGCCAGCCGGCGAACTGCGGCAGGGGCGAAAAGCGCTCCAGCCCGAAATATTCGCCCTGCAGCAGGCTGCCGGCCTGGTAGGAGCCGATGTCGCCGGCCAGCACCAGCACCTGGGCATCGGCGGCCGGGGTGGGCTGAAAGTGGGGGTGAACTTCGAGGTGGAGGTCGGACAGCAGTTGCAGGTTCATGGCGACAGGAAGGTGCTCGGCGGCCATTGTCCGGCATCGGCGGGACGCAGGGTGTTCAGGGGCTGAAGGCTTTGAGGGCGGCGCGGTTCAGCGCCTGCAGCAGCCAGTCGTAGGCAGGGCGGTGCGGGCCACGCTTGTGCCACAGCGCATCGACATGCACGGCGGGCACTTCCAGCGGTAGCGGGTGCACCTGCAGCTGCGCCGCAAGCCCGGTGATGGGTACGAAGTGGCGCGGCAGCACGGTCACCAGGTCGGACTGGGCCACCACCCGGGCGGCCGTGGTGTACTGGTTCACGGTCATCACGATCTGCCGCTCGCGGCCCAGGGCGGCCAAGGCCTCGTCGATGAAACCGTAGGCGCGGCCGGAAAAGCTGACCAGCAGGTGGCGGGCGGCGCAGTAGTGCTCCAGCGTCAACGGCATCCAGGCCAGGGGGTGGTCCTTGCGCATCACGGCCACGTATTCGCCGTCGTAGAGGCGCCGGTGCTCGTGCGCCACCAGGGTGCCGGCCTGGGCGCGGGCGGTCAGGTCGGCCAGCACGGCGGGGAAGTAGCCCACGGCCATGTCGGCGGTCTCGGCATCCAGCAGGCCGCGCGGGTCGCGGGTGGTCAGCGGCACGATGCGGATGGCCAGCTGTGGGGCCTCGCGCTCCAGGATGCCGACCAGGTTGGGGATCAGGGTGCTGGCCGTGGCATCGGCCATGGCCAGCACCAGGGTGGTGGTGGCGCTGGCCGGGTCGAAGCGCTGCGGCGCCAGGCTGTGCTGCAGGTTGTCCAGGGCCTCGCGCACCACGGGCCACAGCGCCTGGGCGCGCGGCGTGGGCTGCACGCCGTGGCCGCGGCGCACCAGCAGCTCATCGCCCAGGGCGTCGCGCAGGCGGCGCATGGCGTTGCTGACAGCAGGTTGTGTGAGCGCTAACTTGTCGGCGGCGCGCGTCAGGCTGCCTTCGGCCATGACGGCATCGAACACGCGCAGCAAGTTCAGGTCCAGCAGGCGAAAGTCGTGGGGCGTCATGGCGGAAGATTTAATCATCACTGTGGTGAATGATGATGATTCAAAATATAAATTTGAAGGGTTTTAGGGATAACCCTAGTATTGCGGCTGTGCACTGACCGATGGACCACAAGTCCCCACCCAGGCGCACGTTTTAGGCCCTGACCATGACCACCTCGACCATCGCCCATCCCACTCCCCGCCAGGCTCCCCAAGCCCTGTTCCCTTGGCTGATCTCCATCGCTGCACAGCAGTGGAAGGCCTGGAAGGCCGCGCGCCGCGCCGTGCGCGCCGATGAGCTGACGTGGAACATGGCCCTACAGGATGCCCGCGTGATGGCCGACCTGTCGCGCGCCATGTCGGCGACCGCCGGCCAGCGCTAAGGCGCCCCGGCCCCTGCAGGCCCACCCCCAAAACCGCCGCTGCGCCGTCAGCGGCTTTTTTGTGGGCGCATAAAAAAAGGAGCATGCAGCGCATGCTCCTTTTGCTTTTGGCAGCGCTGGGTGTCTGAACGTCTTCAAACACCAGCGCAGGCAGCTCACTTTTTAAGCGGACAGACGGGCTTCCAGTGCGGCCTTGGTGTCCAGCAGGGCCTGGGGCAGGCCCTGGGCCAGCTGTTCGAAGTGGGCGGTGTGCAGCTTCAGCTCTTCGTTCCAGGCGGCCTTGTCGATGCCGGTGACGGTGGCGAACTGCTCAGCGCTGAAGTTCAGGCCGGTCCAGTTGATCTCGCCGTACTGGGGCGCCACGCCGAAGGCGGTGTCCTGGCCCTGCGCCTGGCCTTCGATGCGGTCGATCATCCACTTCAGCACGCGCATGTTTTCACCGTAGCCGGGCCAGACGAACTTGCCGTCGGCGTCCTTGCGGAACCAGTTGGTGGTGAAGATCTTGGGCAGGGCGGCGCCTTGCGCTTCGATCTGGGCGCCCAGCTTCAGCCAGTGGGCGAAGTAGTCGCTCATGTTGTAGCCGGCGAACGGCAGCATGGCGAAGGGGTCGCGGCGCACCACGCCCTGGGCGCCAAAGGCGGCGGCGGTGGTTTCCGAACCCATGGTGGCAGCCATGTAGACGCCTTCGGTCCAGTTGCGGGCTTCGGTCACCAGGGGCACGGTGGTGGAGCGGCGGCCGCCGAAGATGATGGCGTCGATCTTCACGCCCTTGGGGTCATCCCAGGCTTCGTCCAGCGCGGGGTTGTTGGTCGCGGCCACGGTGAAGCGGGCGTTGGGGTGGGCGGCCTTGGCGCCGGTTTCCTTGGCGATGGCGGGGGTCCAGTCCTGGCCCTTCCAGTCGATCAGGTGGTCGGGCAGCTTGCCCTGGTCCTTTTCCAGGCCTTCCCACCACACGTCGCCATCGTCGGTCAGCGCCACGTTGGTGAAGATGACGTTCTTGTCCAGGCTGCGCATGCAGTTGGGGTTGGTCAGCAGGTTGGTGCCGGGTGCCACGCCGAAGTAGCCCGCCTCGGGGTTGATGGCGCGCAGGCTGCCGTCGGCCTGGGGCTTGATCCAGGCGATGTCGTCACCAATCGTGGTGACCTTCCAGCCGGCGAAGCCGGCGGGGGGCACCAGCATCGAGAAGTTGGTCTTGCCGCAGGCCGAGGGGAAGGCCGCGGCCACGTGGTACTTCTGGCCTTCGGGGTTGGTCACGCCCAGGATCAGCATGTGCTCGGCCAGCCAGCCCTGGTCGCGGCCCATGGTGGAGGCGATGCGCAGCGCAAAGCACTTCTTGCCCAGCAGGGCGTTGCCGCCGTAGCCCGAGCCGTAGGACCAGATTTCGCGCGTTTCGGGGTAGTGCACGATGTACTTGGTCGTGGGGTTGCAGGGCCAACTGGTGCTGTCCTTCTCGCCGTCCTTCAGCGGGGCGCCCACGGTGTGCACGCAGGGCACGAACTCGCCATCGGTGCCGATCACGTCGTACACGGCCTGGCCCATGCGGGTCATGATCTTCATGTTCACGGCCACATAGGCGCTGTCGGACAGCTCGATGCCGATGTGGGCGATGGGCGAACCCAGGGGGCCCATGGAGAAGGGCACCACGTACATGGTGCGGCCGGCCATGCAACCGTCAAACAGCGGGTTCAGCGTGGCGCGCATCTCGGCCGGGGCCATCCAGTTGTTGGTCGGGCCGGCGTCTTCCTTCTTTTCAGAACAGATGTAGGTGCGGTCTTCCACGCGAGCCACGTCCGATGGATCGGACCAGGCCAGGTAGCTGCCGGGGCGCTTGGCGGGGTTGAGCTTCTTGAAGGTGCCCGCCTGAACCAGTTGCTCGCACAGTGCGTCGTACTCGGCCTGCGAGCCATCGCACCAGTGCACCTTGGCGGGCTTGCACAGGGCCACCATTTCGCTGACCCAGGCGATCAGCTTGGGGTTCTTCACATAGGCCGGGGCCTGCACTTGCAGGGCTTGGGGGGCGGGGGCGTTCATCAGAAGTCTCCAGGATGTTTAAAAGCGGTTATGCCAGGCCCCGTGGCGGAGGCTGGCACAACCGTTTTCTGACGGTCCGGTTGCTGCTTTTTGCAGCAGCAGGCGGCCATTCTAGGGAGCCGTCATAAAAATGCCATCCATGAATGCGGTAAATCTATGCATTTGGTGCATCACTATATGTGTGCAAGGAATGATGCAAGCGCCGCCTTGCCGGTTGGCGATGGCGGGTGCTGCCGGCGCTGGATGGCTGGCCGCCGCACAATGCGGGCTGTGAAAGGTTGAGTCATGTCCCCCCAAGAATTTCTGCAGGCCTTGCGCCAAACCCTGGGTGCCGAAGCGGTCTTGTCCGGCGATGCCGTGCCCGCGCGCTACCACACCGACTGGAGCGGCACGCCCCCCGTCGCACCGCTGGCCCTGGTCCGCCCCCGTAGCACTGAAGACGTCAGCGCCACCCTGCGCCTGTGCCACCAGCACCGCGTGCCCGTGGTGCCCCAGGGCGGCCTGACCGGCCTGGCCGGCGCCGCCGTGCCCAGCGCCGACTGCGTGGCGCTGTCGCTGGAGCGCATGCCGGCGATCGAAGCCATCGACGCCCGCTCCGCCACCATGACGGTGCAGGCCGGGGCCACGCTGCAGGCCGTGCAGGAAGCCGCCGTGGATGCGGGCCTGGCGTTCGGCGTGGACCTGGGCGCGCGCGGCAGCTGCCAGATCGGTGGCAACGTGGCCACCAATGCCGGCGGCAATGGCGTGCTGCAGCACGGCATGATGCGCGAGCAGGTGCTGGGCCTGGAAGTGGTGCTGGCCGACGGCACGGTGCTGCCCATGCTGCGGCCCATGCTCAAGAACAACACGGGCTACGACCTCAAGCAGTTCTTCATCGGCGCCGAGGGCACGCTGGGCGTGATCACCCGCGTGCTGTTGCGCCTGCGCCCGCTGCCACAGGCCAAGGCCACGGCCCTGGTGGCCCTGCCGGGTTTTGACCAGGCGCTGGCCGTGCTGCAGCGCATGCAGGGCCGCTTTGGCAATAGCGTGGCTGCGTTCGAGCTGATGTGGGACAACTTCGTGCAGGCCTCCGTGCAGTGGCAGCAGCTGCAGGCCCCGCTGGCGGAACGCCACCCGCTGCTGGCGCTGATCGACGTCGACGGCAAGGACGAGGCCAGCCTGCGCGAGGCCGTGGAAGCCGCCCTGGGCGACGCCATGGAGGCCGGCGAGGTGGCGGATGCCGTGATCGCCCAGTCGCAGACCCAGGCCAAGTCGCTGTGGAAGCTGCGCGAAGCCCCGGCCGAGCTGAACACCCAGATGCACCCGCCGGTGAACTTCGACGTCAGCCTGCCGCAGGCCGAGATCGGGCGCTTCGCCGCCGCCATCCAGGCTGCGTTTGACGCGCGCTGGCCCGGCCACCACACGCTGTTCTTTGGCCATGTGGGCGACGGCAACCTGCACGTCTCCACCGACGGCGCCACGGTGGGCGGCGCGTGCGAGGCGGTCGAGGCCGAGCTGTACCGCGTGGTGGGCGCCTTCCACGGCAGCGTGTCCGCCGAGCACGGCATCGGCCTGCACAAGAAGCCCTTCCTGGCCCTGAGCCGCACGCCCCAGGAACTGGCCGCCATGCGTGCCATCAAGGCCGCGCTGGACCCGCTGGGGTTGATGAACCCCGGCAAGGTGTTCTGATGGCCCGGGCCCGCGGCGCTGTGCGGCGCCGGGGCCATGGCATGTTTTTTGATAGCTGATTGCGTATGTCCCAAGAACCTTCGCCCTTTGTTTTTCATCCAGGCACGGCGCCGCTGCTGATTTCCATGCCGCATGCCGGCACCCATCTGCCCGCCGACATCGCCGCCCGGCTGACGCCCGAGGCCCGCGAGGTGCACGACACCGACTGGCACATGCCCCAGCTGTACGCCTGCGCCCAGGCCCTGGGGGCCTCCCTCCTGGTGGCCACGCATTCGCGCTATGTGATCGACCTCAACCGCGCGCCCGATGGCGCCAGCCTCTACCCCGGCCAGAGCGTGACCGGCCTGTGCCCGGTCGACAGCTTCGCCAGTACCGCCTTGTATGCGTCGGCGGCGCAGGCGCCCGATGCGGCCGAGATCGAGCGCCGCAAGCGCCTGTACTGGCAGCCCTACCACGACCAGCTGCGCGCCGAGCTGGACCGCCTGCAGCGCGTGCACCGCCGGGTCGTGCTGTGGGATGCGCACAGCATCCGCTCGGTGCTGCCGCGCTTCTTCGAGGGCCAGCTGCCCGACCTGAACCTGGGCACGGCCGACGGGGCCAGCTGCGATGCGGGCCTGGCCCAGCAGCTGCTGCAGATCGCGCAGACGGCGCCCGGCCACACGGCCGTGCTCAACGGCCGCTTCAAGGGCGGCCACATCACGCGCCACTACGGCGCACCGGCGCAAGGCATCCATGCCGTGCAGCTGGAGATGACGCAGTGCAGCTACATGCAGGAGCAGATGCCGTTCGACTTCCTGCCCGAGCGCGCCGCGCGCATCCAGCCCACGCTGCAGCGCCTGCTGCAGGCGGCGCTGGACTTCGCCCGCGCATGAGTGCATGAGCCTGCCGCTGTTCGACACCGAGCCCCAGCCCGCCCAGCCGCTGGCCGAGGGCGCGGTGTTACTGCGCGGTTGGGCCGCACGCCAGGACGCGGCCTGGATCGCGGCCGTGCAGCAGGTGCTGGCGCAGCAGCCCCTGCAGGCCGCGTTCACGGCCGGCGGGCGGCCCATGTCGGTGCGCACCAGCAACTGCGGCGAATGGGGCTGGGCCGCCGCCGGGCACCAGGGCTATGGCTACACGCGCAGTGACCCGCTGAGCGGCCGCCCGTGGCCGGCCATGCCCACTTTTTTGCAGCAACAGGCCCAGGCGCTGGCTGCGCAAGCGGGCTATCCGGGCTTTGATCCGGATGTCTGCCTGATCAATTGTTATGCCGTGGGCGCCAAGATGGGCCTGCACCACGATGCCGATGAGCGCGACAAGACCGCGCCCATCGTCTCGGTGTCGCTGGGCCTGCCCTGCAGCTTTGTCTGGGGCGGCCTGCAGCGCAGCGACCCGGTGCGCAGCCTGCGGCTGGAGCATGGTGATGTGCTGGTCTGGGGCGGGGCCTCGCGCATGGTCTTTCACGGGGTGCGGCCGCTGCCGGCGGGCCAGCACCATCTGCTGGGGGCCGAGCGCTGGAACCTGACCTTCCGCATGGCGCAGCGCCCCTACCGCGGCTGAGCTGCGCCATCGGCTGGGAGGGCGTGCGCCAGATGCGGGGGCCGGGAATCCACGGGCAGCGGCGCAGGGCATGCACAGCTTCCTACAATCGGGCCCCATGAGCCTGCCCCACTACACCCGCGCCCAAGAACTGCCCGCCTTGCTGCAACAGCGTATTGCCATCCTCGATGGCGCGATGGGCACCATGATCCAACGCTTCAAGCTGGGCGAGGCCCAGTACCGGGGCGAAGGCTATGCGGGTGCCGACGGTGCCGGCCAGCGGTTTGTGGACTTCCCGTACGACGTCAAGGGCAACAACGAGCTGCTGTCGCTGACCCGCCCCGATGTGATCCGCGACATCCACGAAAAGTACCTGGCCGCCGGGGCCGACCTGATCGAGACCAACACCTTCGGCGCGACCACCGTGGCGCAGGAGGACTACCACATGGCCGATCTGGCGCGCGAGATGAACCTGCGCAGCGCCCAGCTGGCGCGCGCCGCCTGCGACAAGTACAGCGTCAACGGCCGCAAGTGCTATGTGGCCGGCGCCCTGGGCCCCACGCCCAAGACGGCGTCCATCAGCCCCGATGTGAATGACCCCGGTGCGCGCAACGTGGACTTCGAGACCTTGCGCAAGGCCTATTTCGAGCAGACCGTGGCGCTGATCGAAGGCGGCGCGGACGTGATCCTGGTCGAGACCATCTTTGACACGCTCAACGCCAAGGCCGCGCTGTTCGCCGTCGAGGAAGCGTTCGAAGCCACGGGCGAGCTGCTGCCCATCATGATCAGCGGCACCGTGACCGATGCCTCGGGCCGCATCCTGTCGGGCCAGACCGTGACCGCTTTCTGGCACAGCGTGCGCCACAGCAACCCGCTGTCGGTGGGCCTGAACTGCGCCTTGGGTGCGACGCTGATGCGCCCCTACATCCAGGAGCTGGCCAAGGCCGCGCCCGACACCTTCATCAGCTGCTACCCGAATGCCGGCCTGCCCAACCCCATGAGCGACACCGGCTTCGACGAAACGCCCGACGTGACCAGCCGCCTGGTGCACGAGTTCGCGGCCGAAGGCCTGGTCAACATTGTGGGCGGCTGCTGCGGCACCACGCCCGACCACATTGGTGCCATCGCCAAGGCCGTGTCGGCCGACCAGGGCCGCAAGCTGTTCTACCCCGCCAACGCCTGAGGCGCGCACCACGGCCTGCCGCGCCCTTGCCGGGCGATTGCAGGTCAAATTGACCGTTCGCGCTGGCTGCGCGGGCGCAGGGCGCTCTGCTTTTTGATGCGCCCTGCCGCTGTGGTGAATTCGAATCACCACGCGGTGGCACGCATCTTGCCGTGCCGCAAATGGGTAAGTGAATGCAACAATCCGCTCAGATTCCCGTGATGCACCGTCATGGGGCATTTCTGCATGTCTGAAGGAAGTTGCATCCATGACCCACCACCGGGAGCTTCGCGAATCGGCGTACTGGCTGTTGGCCCTGCTGGCCGGGCTGCTGCTGGTGCGAATCCTGCCGGCGCCCGATGCGGCGCGCGGATTGGCCAGCTACCTGCCGCTGCACACCATCATGGAGATGCTGTCGATCGCCGTGGCGGCCATGGTCTTCAGCATTGCCTGGGTCACGCAGAAATACCGCCTCAACGGCCGCGCCCTGGTGCTGGGCATCGGCCTGCTGGGCGTGGCGCTGCTGGATCTGTCGCACGCCCTGTCGTACGCCGGCATGCCGGACTTCATCACCCCCAGCGGCCCGGAAAAGGCCATCAACTTCTGGCTGGCGGCGCGGGCCATGGCCGCAGCGGCGCTGCTGTGGGCGGCGCTGTGGCCCCAGGGCTGGAGTGGCTGGCTGGACCGGCGGGGGCGTTACCTCAGCCTGCTGGCCATGGGCGGCATCGTCGGGGCTGTGCACTACCTGCTGCTGGTCCATCCACAGATCATTCCGCGCACCTTCGTGCCCGGCAGCGGGCTGACGCCCCTCAAGATCCAGCTGGAATATGCGCTGATGCTGGCCTACCTCGTGGCGGGGCTGGGCTTCGTGGCCCAGGGCACGCGCGAGCCCGGGCGCATCTACCTGGCGCTGGCGGCGTTCATCCTGGGGATTGGCGAGTACTTCTTCACGCTGTACGCCAACGTGACCGATGTCTACAACCTGGCGGGGCACCTGTACAAGATCATCGCCTACGGTTTCCTGTACCGCGGGCTGTTCGTCGAAACCGTGCGCCAGCCCTATCTGGGGCTGCAGCAGGCCGAAGCGCGCCAGCGCGCCACGCTGGAAACCCTGCCCGACCTGCTGTTCGAAATGGACCGCAGCGGGGTGTACCTGGAGGTGCATGCCAACGATCCCGACCGGCTGGCGGCCTCGAACCAGCAACTGCTGGGCAGGTCTGTGACCGAGGTCCTGCCGCCCGAGGCCGCGGCCACCTGCCTGGCGGCGCTGGAGCAGGCCGAGTCCCAGGGCGTGGCCCGCGGCCAGCGCATCTGCCTGTCCCAGGCCGACGGGCTGCGCTACTTCGAGCTGGCCGTGGCCAAGAAGGCGGCGCCCCCCGGGCAACCATCCACCTACCTGGTGCTGTCGCGCGATGTCACGGATGCCGTGCACAACGAGCAGCACCTGATGGCCGAGTCCTTTCTAAATGCCGCCTTGCTGGACCTGCAGCACCACGATGGCTACGAGCTGGAAAGCGATTTTCTGCGCCGCGGCGTGGAGCATGCCCGGCGCCTGAGCCACAGCCCCGTGGCGCTGCTGCTGTTTGCGCGGCCCGATGAGCAGGGGACGGACCTGGCCATGGCGTTGATCCCGCAGGGCCTGGACCAGCAGGCCCTGGCCCAGGCCCTGCCCTGGCAGGAGGTGCTGCGCCAGCGCCGCGCCGTGGTGTGGCCCTGCCAGTGCGGCGACACCACCCTGGTGCAGCGCTGTGCCTGCCTGCCGGTGGTGGAGGGCGGGCGGGTGCGCATGCTGCTGGCGGTGGGCAACAAGCCCGAGGGCTACAGCGAACAGGACGTGCAGACCCTGCAGGCCCTGGCCGACACCATCTGGCAGCGCATCATGCAGCGGCGCCAGGAGGCCATCATCCACCGCCTGTCCGAGGCGCTGGACCAGAGCCCCTCGCCGGTGATGATGACCGACACCCAGGCCAGCATCCTGTATGTCAACCGCGCCTTCACCGAGGTCAGCGGCTACAGCGCCGAGGAGGTGCTGGGCCGCAACCCGCGCTTGCTGCAGTCCGGGCTGACGCCGCGCAGCACCTATGCCGAGATGTGGCACAAGCTGCCCCAGGGCCAGTCCTGGCAGGGCGAGCTGATCAACCGCCGCAAGAACGGCCAGACCTACACCGAGAGCGCCTCGCTCTACCCCATCCGCGACGCCTTCGGCCAGGTGACGCACTACGTGGCGCACAAGGAGGACATCAGCCGGCGCCGCGAGGCCGAGGAACGCATCCGCGCGCTGTCGAACTTCGACACCCTGACCGGGCTGAGCAACAAGAAGTCGTTCGAGGAACAGCTGGCCCAGGCCATCGAACGCAGCACGGCCCAGCACGAGCGGTTGTCGCTGCTGTGGTTCAACCTGGACCAGTTCAAGCTGATCAACGAAAGCCTGGGCCACGCGGCCGGCGACGAGCTGCTGGTGGAGCAGGCCAACCGCCTGCGCCACAGCCTGGGCACGCAGGTGCCACTGGCGCGCTATTCCAGCGACGTGTATGTGGCCATCGTGCCCCGCGCGGACCAGGCGGCCGTGGCGCTGATGGTGCAGGCCGCGCTGACCCTGCTGCAGACGGCGGTGCGCCTGCAGGGGCATACGCTGATGACCAGCGCCTCGGCCGGCGTGGCGGTATTCCCGGACGATGCCCAGACGGCGGGCACCCTGGCCTCGGCGGCCGAGGTGGCGATGTACCGCGCCAAGCAGGACGGGGGCAACACGCTGCGCTTTTTCGCGCCCGAGATGCAGGCGCACACGCGCCGCTCGCTTGAGCTGGCCTCGGGCCTCAAGCACGCCACCGCGCACGGCGAGCTGTTCCTGGTCTTCCAGCCGCAGTGCGCACTGGACAGCGGCGCCCTGACCGGGGCCGAGGCCTTGCTGCGCTGGCGCCATCCGCAGTGGGGGCTGGTCTCGCCGGCGGAATTCATCCCGATCGCCGAGCAGAGCGGCACCATCGTGGCCATCGATCTGTGGGTGCTGGAACATGCGGCGCTGCAGCTGCGCGCCTGGGACGCCCAGGGACTGCCGGAGCTGGTGGTGGCGGTCAACGTGTCGGCGGCGCAGTTCGGCCGCCCGCAGTTCGTGGAGGAGGTGCTGGCCACGCTGCAGCGGGTCGGGGTGGCGCCGCAGCGCATCGAGATGGAGCTGACCGAGGCCGTGGCGCTGAAGCAGCCCGAGCAGGCCGAGATCACCATCCGCAAGCTGCATGCCGCAGGCTTCCGCGTGGCGCTGGACGACTTCGGCACCGGCTATTCCTCGATGAGCTACCTGAAGCGCTATGCCATCGACAAGCTGAAGATCGACCAGTCCTTCGTGCGCGACCTGGCGGAGCAGGGCAGCGACCAGGCCATCGTCACGGCCATCATCCGCATGGCCCAGAGCCTGGGCCTGCGCACCATCGCCGAAGGCGTGGAAACCGCCGAGCAGGCACAGCTGTTGCAGGCCTATGGCTGCGACGAGATGCAGGGTTACTGGTACAGCCGGCCGCTGGAGCCGCAGGCCTTTGCCGCGTTCGCCCAGCGCCACCGGTCGTCGCTGGCCTTGCCCCAGTGAGCGCCGCCCGCCGCACTGGGCGGGGAGGGGGGGCCAGAGGGGCTCGGCCGCCTGGTCTTTCGCTGGACGGCTGCCGGCCTGTTTGGGGATCCGGGCCGCCCCCCGGCATGGTGGCCCATGCCTTATGACGTCGAATCGGTCTCTAGCGCGCGTCCAGCCAGCGCTGGATGCTATGAAAGTGCTGAGAGACCGGCGTTTAGAACTGCCAGGCCACAGCGCCCAGGCCCTCAAACTGCAGTTGCACCCGGTCGCCGGCCTGCACGGCGGGGCAACCGGTCCAGGTGCCGGTGGTGACCACGGTGCCGGCCGGCACCGTGCCGTAGTGCTGGGTCACGTGCTGCAGCCAGCCGGCCAGCAGCCAGGTGGGGTCCTGCAGGCTGTGTGTGCCGGTGAACGCCTGGGCCGGCCCCTCGTTGATCTGCAGCGTGCAGGTCTGCCGCATCCAGTCGTGCTGGCGCAGGGGCGCAAAGTCCTGCCAGGGCCCCAGGGCCAGGCCGCCGTGGCACTGGCCGTCGGCCAGCAGCGTCAGCGCCGGTGCCTGCAGGCCTTCGCGCCAGCGGCTGTCCACCCATTCAATCGCCACGGCGCAGGCATCCACCAGGGCGGCGGCCGTGTCCGGGGTGAGTGCGGCCGCGTCGACGGCGCTCACGTCCTGGCCGAGGCGCAGGGCGATCTCGCCCTCCACCCCGCGCAGGCTGAACACCGTGCCCGGTGCGGGGGCCACGTCCACGCCGACATGCACGCCCGGCTCGGGCAGGGGCGCATGGACCAGGTGCGCACTGCGCTGCGGGGCGCCCGACTTCCAGTAGCGGGGCACGCTGCCCTCGGGCCACCAGCGCCAGGTGCGCGCCAGGGCGCGCTGCACGGCGCGGGCTGCGTCCGCATCCTGCAGCATGAAGGCCATGTCCTCGGCGCGCGCCGAGCGCTCGCCCAGCTTGCGCGACCACCACAGGGCGTCGGCAATCGCATAGGCGTCTGCAGGCAGCTCGGGCGCCACCTGGGGCCAGTCGGGCAGGATGTCCTCGGGGTCATCCTTGGCCAGCAGGTTCAGGCCCAGTGGCGGCTGGTTGGCAAAGGGGGACGGGCCCTGGGCACAAAAGCCCGTGGTGCAATCTTGGGGGGAATCGGTCGACATGGTTCGGCATCATGGCAAAAGCTGGCGCGGCGTGGCGCGGGGGCGCGCAGGATCCCGCACAGCGCAGGCGGATTCCCTTGCCGCAAACGCGGGATTGGTGCCTGCGCCGGGCGGCGGTGGCCCGCAAAAAATATCGCAGGTAGGCATTTCACAATTGCAGGTAGATAATTTGGCGTTGATGCTGAGTTGATGATTTTTGAGTGGAAAAGCATCTATATGCATTAAATGCATAGATTGACAAACAAGAGGCTTTGGACAGCAAGAAGGGCCGTGCGTACGCTGAAAAAAAAGCGAGCCTTGGCTGCTTTTTGCTGTGCGTCTGTCGCACCATTTCTCAAAGGTTGTTTCCATGCCAGTCCATGACCATTCCGCGCAATTGATGCAGCACGCGCTGCCCTCCTACCTGAACCCCGACGACGTCGGCCCCTGGGGCACTTACCTGAAGCAGGTGGACCGCGTGACGCCCTATCTGGGATCGCTGGCTCGCTGGGTGGAGACGCTCAAGCGCCCCAAGCGCATCCTGATCGTGGATGTGCCGATCGAAATGGATGACGGCTCGATCGCCCACTTTGAGGGCTACCGCGTGCAGCACAACCTCAGCCGCGGCCCCGGCAAGGGCGGCGTGCGTTTCCACCAGGACGTGACGCTGTCCGAAGTGATGGCCCTGTCGGCCTGGATGTCGGTGAAGAACGCGGCCGTGAACGTGCCCTACGGCGGCGCCAAGGGCGGCATCCGCGTCGATCCGCGCAAGCTGTCCAAGGGTGAGCTGGAGCGCCTGACGCGCCGCTACACCAGCGAGATCGGCCTGCTGATCGGCCCCTCCAAGGACATCCCCGCACCGGACGTGAACACCAATGGCCAGATCATGGCCTGGATGATGGACACCTACTCCATGAACACCGGCGCCACCGCCACCGGCGTGGTCACGGGCAAGCCCGTGGACCTGGGCGGTTCGCTGGGCCGTGTCGAGGCCACGGGCCGCGGCGTGTTCACCGTGGGCGTGGAAGCGGCCAAGCTGACCGGCCTGCCCGTGGAAGGGGCGCGCGTGGCGGTCCAGGGCTTCGGCAATGTGGGCGGCACCGCCGGCAAGCTGTTTGCCGATGCGGGCGCCAAGGTGGTGGCGGTGCAGGACCACACGGGCACCATCTACAACGCCAGCGGCCTGGACGTGGCGGCCTTGCTGGAGCACGTGCGCACCCAGGGAGGTGTCGGCGGCTTCGCCGGTGCCGAATCCATGGCGAACGACGACTTCTGGGGCGTGGGCTGCGACATCCTGATTCCGGCCGCACTGGAAGGCCAGATCACTAAGGACAACGCCCACCGCATCCAGGCCAAGCTGGTGATCGAGGGCGCCAACGGCCCGACCACCCCCGAGGCCGACGACATCCTGAACGACAAGGGTGTGCTGGTGCTGCCCGACGTGATCGCCAACGCTGGCGGCGTGACGGTGAGCTACTTCGAGTGGGTGCAGGACTTCTCCAGCTTCTTCTGGAGCGAGGACGAGATCAACGCCCGCCTGGTGCGCATCATGCAGGAGGCCTTTGCCTCCATCTGGCAGGTGGCCCAGGAGAACAAGGTCAGCCTGCGCACGGCCACCTTCATCGTGGCGTGCAAGCGCATCCTGCACGCCCGCGAAATGCGCGGTCTGTACCCCTGATCGTGCGCTGCGCGCACCCCTCAACAAAGCGGCCGTCTGGCCGCTTTTTTTCATGCCGTGGGGGTCGTGCGCTGCTGTGCCCAGGCATGCCGCTGCAGCGTGCGCTGCGCCAGCTGCAGCACCGGGGCATCGACCATCTTGCCGGCGACCGTGCAGACGCCCCCGGCAGCGTCGGCCATGGCCTGCACGACGGCCTGGGCCTGGGCCACGGCGGCGGCGCTCGGGGCAAATACTTGGTGGACGGTTGCCAGTTGCGCGGGGTGGATGCACAGCTTGCCGCCAAAGCCCATGCGCAAGGCCCGCTGGCTGTCGGCGGCGGTGCGGGCCGGATCGCGCGTGTCGACGGTCACACCGTCAATCGGTGCGGCCAGGGCCGCGCGGCGGCTGGCCATGACCAGGGCCATGCGGGTGGGCAGCAGCTCGTTTTCGTCGGGGCCGCACTGCATGCCGGCATCGACCTGGAAATCCAGGTGGCCAAACGCCAGGCGCACCACCTGCGGCACCTGGGCCAGGGCATCCACGGCATCCAGGCCGGCCACGCTTTCGATCAGCGGCACCAGGGCGCAGTGGGGGCCGGCCACCTGGGCCAGCTGCTGCAAGGTGGCGGGGTGGTCGGCCTTGGGCACCACGGCGCCGGCCATGCCCAGCTGCACCAGGCGTGCCAGGGCCTGCACGTCCGCCGTGAACCAGGCCGTGCCGGTGGCGTTGATGCGCACCAGCAGCCGGGCGCGCTGCGTGGCCGGCAGGGCCTGCACGGCCGCCTCCAGCGTGCGGCGGGCGTCCGCCTTGGCGCCCGGGGCCACGGCGTCCTCCCAGTCGGCAATCACCAGGTCGGCGCCGCTGGCCAGAGCTTTGGCCAGGCGCTCGGGCTGGCTGGCCGGAACGAAGAGGAAAGAGCAGGCATTGCGCAGCAGGGGGGACATGGTCGACGGGGTCACGGGTATTGGGAAAGCTCGATCAGGTTCTGGTCGGGGTCGCGCACATAGACCGAGGTGATGGGGCCTTGCGCGCCGGTGCGGGCCACGGGGCCGCATTCGACCGCCACCCCATGCGCGGCCAGCCGGGCCTGGACCTGGTCCATCGGCAGCCGCGTGATCAGGCACAGGTCCAGGGCGCCGGGCGTGGGGTGCTGGGCCTTGGGTTCGAACTCGCGGCCGGCGATGTGCAGGTTGATCTTCTGCGCGCCAAAGACGAAGGCCTTGCGGCCCGCGCCGAACACTTCCAGCTGCATGCCGAGCACGGTGCAGTAAAAGTGCGTGCACGCGGCCTCGTCGGTGGTCGTCAGCACCAGGTGGTCCAGGTGGTCAATCATGGGGGGAGTCTCCAGGTGGGCGGCGCGCGGGGCCGCCACCGGCCGCCGCACGCCTGTCGGGGGCTTACTCGGCCGTGACCCCGGTTTCACGGATCACCTTGCCCCAGCGCGCCACTTCGGCCTCCAGGTGCTTGCGCAGGCCTTCCGGCGTGGCCTTATCGGGCGAGACCAGGTCGGAGCTCAGGTCCGCGATGCGGGCCTTCACGGTCGCGTCCTTCAGGGCCACATTCAGCGCCTGGTTGATCTTGGTGATCACCTCGTTGGGCGTGCCCTTGGGGGCGTACATGCCGTGCCAGACCTTCACGTCAAAGCCCTTCAGGCCCTGCTCGTTCAGGGTCGGAATGTCGGGCAGCGAAGACAGGCGCTCGGACGTGGTCACGCCGAACACCTTGGCGCGCTTGCCATCCTTGATCACGGGCACAGTCTGGGTCGTCTGGTCGCACAGCAGGTCGACCTGGCCGCCCATCAGGTCGTTCATGGCCGGGCCGGCGCCCTTGTACGGGATGGTGGTCAGCTTCACGCCCAGCTGGTGCATGAACAGCATGCCGCACAGCTGCGACACCGCACCGATGCCGGCGTTGGCCAGCGACACCTTTTCCTGGTTCTTCTTGACGTAGTCCTGCAGCTCCTGGAAGTTGTTGGCCGGGAAATCCTTGCGCGACAGCAGCGTCATGGGCACGTCCAGCACCTGGCCGATGTACTCGAAGTCCTTGAGCGGGTCATAGGGCAGCTTCTTGTACAGCGCCGGCGCGGTGGCCATGCCCATGTGGTGGATCAGGATGGTGTAGCCGTCGTTCTTGGACTTGGCCACGCGCGTGGGTGCGATGGTGCCACCGGCGCCCACCGTGTTCTCCACCAGCACACTCTGGCCCAGGCTCTGGCCCATGGGCACGGCCAGCAGGCGGGCCACCACATCGGTGGGACCGCCGGCGCTGTAGGGCACCACCAGGGTGATGGGCTTGTCGGGCCAGTTGTTGGCCAGGGCCGAGCCCACACTGCAGGCCAGCACGGCCCCTGCGGCGCAGGCCTTCAGTGCCCAGCGGCGCGAGGAAGAGGTGGATGGGTGGGTCATGGTGGTCTCCTAGGTTGAACATGGGACGGGCGTTGTCGGTGTCGCCTCTGTGCCCGGGGGGAACACATGCCGGCGGCCCCCGCCACTGGCATGCACATACGGTTACTCAGGCCAGCAGGCGCTGCACACGGGGCCACAGGGCCACCTGCCACAGCCGGGCCACGGCCTGGCGCGCCTGCTCGGCGGGCACCTGGCTGCCATAGGCCGCCAGGCGCAAGGCCTTGTCGGTGATCTCCTGGCGGCTCAAGGTGTTGCCCGGGTCGCCCTTGGGCTCGTCCACCCGGCCGTGCAGCGTGCGGCCATCGGTGGTCTGCACCGTGACCTTGCCGATCCAGCGCTGCGGGTAGGCGGTGTCCACCTCGGTGTCCAGCACCATCCGCACCTTCTCGCGCAGCGCCACAGTGTCCGGGGCCAGGAAGTGGCTGTCGAATTCGGTCAAACCCGCATGGCCAAAGCGCGCGGCCAGGGCCAGCACGGTGCCCATGGAGAACTTGCTCTGGTGCACCGTGCTGGGCTGCACCACGGGGCCCAGCACGTCGATGGCGCCCTGGTGCACATGGCAGGTCACCTGGGCAAGGTCGGCGGGCTGCAAATGGTTGTGCTGCATCACCTGCAGCAGCGCATCGGCGGCCGGGTGGGTGTGGCGGCAGGAGGCATGCCACTTGAAGCTGGTCTCGGCCGTGGCCCAGCGTGTGCCCAGGCCGTCGCTCAGCCTCGCGGGATGGGCATCGGTGCTCATGCCGGCGGCCAGGCCCTGTGGCCCGGTGAAGATGTCCTGCGCGCCGGTAAAGCCGTCCTTGGCCAGGTAGGCTGCCATCAGGCCGGCCGCGGCGGCGTGCGCGGTGTGCAGCTGCTTGCTGTCGGCGGCGGTGCGCAGAAACTCCCACAAGCCCGCCGACTGCGTGCCGGCCGAGCCGAAGGCGTGCTGCATCTGCGCCGGCGTCAGGCCCAGCAGGTGGCCGACTGCGGCGGCCGCGGCCAGCGTGCCGGCGGTGGCCGTGGTGTGGAAGATGCGGTAGTGGCTGCGCCCCAGGAACTCGCCCACGCGGATGCCGACTTCATAGCCCGCCACGCAGGCGGCCATCAGCTGCGCGCCGCTGGCGCCCAGGCTCTGGGCCACGGCCAGCGCCGGTGGGAAGACCACGGCCGCGGGGTGGAACACCGAGCCGTTGTGCACATCGTCCTGCTCGGCCACGTGCGTGGCGGCGGCATTGGCCAGCGCGGCCATCATGGGCGAGGTCGTGGTGCTTTGGCCAATGACTTCACATGGCCCCGATGCCGGGCCCTGCGACAGCGCAAAGCGCGCAATGCTGTGCACCGGGCGGGCGTTCTGCCCGGCCAGCACGGAGCCAAACCAGTCCACCCACAGGTCCTCGGCCTTGCGCTGCACAGGCTCGGGCACATCGTCCCAGCGCAGCTGGGCGGCAAAGGTGGCCAGGGGATGGATCTGGATGGCAGTTTCTTGCTTCATAAGGTCTCCAGTGCAGGCAGGGCTTGCGCTGACTGCTATGTTTGGTGCATCAGGCGGCGGCCAGCGCGGCGATCTGCTCGGCGCTCCAGCCCAGCTCGGCCAGGATGCTGGCGTTGTGCTGGCCCACGGCGGGAATCGGGTCCATGCGGTAGTCGAAGGCGCTGTTCACGCCGGGTGGCAGCAGGGCCGGCACCTCGCCTGCGGGCGTGTCCACGGTGCGCCAGCGCTGGCGCGCCTGCAGCTGCGGGTGCTGCCACAGGTCGGCCATGTCGTTGACGCGGGCGTTGGCAATGCCGGCGGCCTCCAGCCGCTCCACCACCTGCGCGGCCGTCAGCGCGGCAAAGGTCTGCAGGATCAGCGCCTGCAAGGCTTCGCGGTGGGCGTTGCGCTGGGCATTGCTGTCAAAGCGGGCGTCGGTGGCCACTGCGGGCTGCTGCAGCACGGCGTCGCAAAAGGCCTTCCATTCGCGCTCGTTCTGCAGGCCCAGCATCACGGTCTTGCCGTCCCCGGCGACGAAGGGGCCGTAGGGGTAAATGCTGGCGTGGCTGGCACCGGTGCGCGGCGGCGGTGGCGCGCCGTCGTAGGCGTAGTACAGCGGGTAGCCCATCCACTCACCCATGGCTTCGAGCATGGACACGTCGATGTGGCTGCCCTCGCCCGTCTTGCCGCGTAGCAGCAGGGCCGAGAGGATGTTGGTGTAGGCGTACATGCCCGCGGCGATATCGGCCACCGAGATGCCGGATTTGCTGGGCGTCTCCGGCGTGCCGGTGACCGACAGGAACCCGGCCTCGCTCTGGATCAGCAGGTCGTAGGCTTTCTTGTCGCGGTAGGGGCCATCGGCGCCATAGCCGCTGATGTCGCAGACGATGAGCTTGGGGTTGTGCGCCTTCAAGGCCGCGTACGACAGGCCCATGCGCGCAGCTGCGCCGGGCGCCAGGTTCTGCACCAGCACGTCGGCGGTCTTCAGCAGTTCCATCAGCGCCTGCTTGGCCTGGGGCCGCTTCACGTCCAGCGCCAGGCTTTCCTTGCTGCGGTTGATCCAGGTGAAGTGCGAGGACTGGCCCTGCACCCGCTGGTCATAGCCGCGCGCAAAGTCGCCGCTGCCGGGCCGCTCCACCTTGATGACGCGCGCTCCCAAATCGGCCAGCTGGCGCGTGCAAAACGGTGCTGCCACCGCGTGTTCCAAAGAGACGACGGTGATGCCGTCAAGAGGTCGGATGGCTTGCTTGGTCATCTTGTTTATCCATGGCATTTACTGGCGGCACGGCCCAGCTCAGAGACAGCGAGCCAGGGCCGCCCCGCAGCGAGGCTGTCGTCCCCCTGCCCGCAGCGCACGGCGATGCGAGAGCGGGGGGAAGGCGCGCAGCGACTCAGGGGAGTGTTCATGTCAGAAAGAACGGGGCAGGCCCAACAGGTGCTCGGCCACGTAGGAATAGATCAGGTTGGTGGAGATCGGCGCCACCTGGTACAGGCGCGTCTCGCGGAACTTGCGCTCCACGTCGTATTCGCAGGCAAAGCCGAAGCCGCCGTGGAACTGCAGGCAGACGTTGGCCGCTTCCCAGCTGGCCTTGGCCGCCAGGTACTTGGCCATGTTGGCCTGGGCGCCCATGGCTTCGTGCCGGTCGAACAGCTCGCAGGCCTTCCAGCGCATCAGGTTGGCGGCTTCCAGCTCGATGAAGCTCTCGGCGATGGGGAACTGCACGCCCTGGTTCTGGCCAATCGGGCGGCCGAACACGTTGCGGTCCTTGACGTAGTTGGTCACGCGGTCCATGAACCAGTAGCCGTCGCCGATGCACTCGGCGGCGATCAGCGTGCGCTCGGCATTCAGGCCGTCGAGGATGTACTTGAAGCCTTGGCCCTCCTGGCCGATGAGGTTCTCTGCGGGGATCTCCAGGTCCTCGAAGAACAGCTCGTTGGTCTCGTGGTTGACCATGTTGGGAATGGGGCGCACGGTCATGCCCTTCTTTTCCGCTTCGCGCAGGTCGACCATGAAGATGGACATGCCTTCGCTCTTCTTGGTCACCTCGGCCAGCGGCGTGGTGCGCGCCAGCAGGATCATGAAGTCGCTGTGCTGGATGCGGCTGATCCAGACCTTCTGGCCGTTGATGACGTAGCGGTCGCCCTTCTTCACGGCGCTGGTCTTGATCTTGGTGGTGTCGGTGCCGGTGGTGGGTTCGGTCACGCCCATGGACTGCAGGCGCCATGCGCCGGAGGCGATCTTGGGCAGGTACTTCTGCTTTTGCGCCTCGGAGCCGTGGCGCAGCAGCGTGCCCATGTTGTACATCTGGCCGTGGCAGGCGCCGGAGTTGCCGCCACAGCGGTTGATCTCTTCCATGATCACGCTGGCCTCGGTCAGGCCCAGGCCGGAGCCGCCGTACTCCTGCGGGATCAGCGCGGCCAGCCAGCCGGCCTCGGTCAGTGCGTGGACGAACTGCTCGGGGTAGGCGCGTGCCTCGTCCACCTGGCGGAAGTACTCGTCGGGGAAGGCCTGGCACAGGTCGCGGATGGCGTCGCGGATCTCGTGGTGGTTGTGGGAGAGGGTTTTTTCGATCATGGCGGTTTCAAGCGTTTTGGGCCTGCAGCGCTTGTTTGGAAAGCGCTGGCAGCTCCTGTTTTCGATGTGTCAGGCCAGGGTGGCGGTGGCCTGCATGGTCAGCCAGCCTTCGTGGTCCTGGGCCCACAGCTCGATGGTCTTGCCGTCGGCCGAGGGCTTGCCATGCACGCTGAAGGCGTGCAGGTCGAAGGTGGGGCGCACGGCCTTGAAGGCGAAGCTCTGCACCTGGGCCTGGGGCAGGCTGCGGCGCAGCAGGTCGATCAGCAGCGTGGCGATCAGCGGGCCGTGCACGATCAGCCCGGGGTAGCCTTCCACCTCGGTCACGTACTTGCGGTCGTAGTGGATGCGGTGGCCGTTGAAGGTCAGCGCCGAGTAGCGGAACAGCAGCACGTCGTCCGGCGTGATCACGCGCGACCAGCTTGGCTGGCCGTCCAGCGGCGGGCGCACGGGCACGGGGGCCGCATCCCCGGGCTGCGCGGCGGCGCGGTAGACGATGTCGTGCTCCTCCGTCAGGGACACGCCCTGGGCGTTGCGGAACTGGTGCTCCACCAGCACGAACAGCAGCTCGCCCGAGCGCCCGGCCTTGTGCGTCACCGAGCGGATGGTGGACACGCGCTCCACCGCCTGCCCGACCTGCAGCGGGTTGGCCGTGTTCCAGCGCAGGCGCCCGCCGGCCCACATGCGGCGTGGCAGGGGCACGGGCGGCAGAAAGCCGCCGCGTTGCGGGTGGCCGTCGGTGCCGATCTCGCTTTGGCGGGCGTGCGGCAGAAAGTACAGCCAGTGCCACAGGGGCGGCACGGCCGTGCCGGCGTGGGGGGCGGGGTCGTCACGGTCCAGCGTGGCCGACAGCGCACGCAGCGGCGCGGCGGTGACGGTGTCGGGCGTGGTCTCGGACTTGCCTTGCCAGGATTGCAGATGGGCCAGCAGGGTGGGGTCGATCTGGGGTGTCACAGCGTGGTTCATGCGGCGTTCTCTCCATCAGGCACGTGGCCTGGAGCAGGGGTGTTGCCGCCATCTTCTGGCGCCGCCAGGCTTTCTACAATCACAGCTTTTGGGAGCAAGCCTTCGGTTTTTCAAAAGCCAGGCGCGCCCTGGTACTAACCCGGAATCACCATGCGCCTTGAATTGAAAGACTTTCAGCTGTTCCTGCAGGTGGCCAAAAGCGGCAGCCTCACCAAGGCATCGGAGCAATTCCACCTGTCACTGGCGGCCACCAGCGCGCGCATCAAGGCGATGGAGGAAGAGGTCGGCATGCCTTTGCTGATTCGAGAGGCTCGCGGCGTGCGCCTGACGCCGCCGGGCGAGGCCTTCCTGTTCCACGCCCGGGCCATGCTGCAGCAGGCCCAGCAGCTGCAGTCCGAGTTGCAGGAGTACGGCGCCGGCCTGCGCGGCCATGTGCGGGTCTTTGCCAACACCACGGCGGTGACGGAGTTCATGCCCGACATCCTGGCCGCCTACCTGATGGCGCACCCGCACATCAGCGTGGACCTGCAGGAGCGCCCGAATGCCGCGATCGCCAGCGACATCCGCGAAGGCCGCGCGGACCTGGGCATCATCGCCGGCGAGGTCGACACGCACGGCCTGCGCAGCCTGCACTTCAGCACCGACCGCCTGGTGCTGGTGGCGCCCAACGATGCGCGCTGGCAGGGCGTGGCCGCAGTGGCCTTTGCCGAGGTGCTGCACGAGCGCTTCGTGGGCATGCACCGCAGCAGCACGCTGCAGACCTTCCTGAGCCAGATCGCCCAGCAGCTGGGGCAGACGCTCAAGCTGCGCATCCAGGTGTCGAACTTCGATGCCATGTGCCGCATGGTCGCGGCCGGGGTGGGCGTGGCGGTGGTGCCAGAAAGCGCGGCCCTGCGCAGCACTGCCGATGGCCAGCTGTGCCGCATCGCGCTGAGCGACGCCTGGGCGGTGCGCCCGCGCTACATGCTGGTGCGCGAAGGCGTGGCGCCGGCCAGCCATGTGCAGGAACTGATGGCCGCCGTGCAGCGCCACCACGCAGTCCCGCCCGCCTGAGTCAGCGGCGCTGGGCGCGGTCCACGGACCACAGGTAGTTCATTTCGGCGCAAAAGGGCTGGGCGCACAGGGCGCGGCCCTGGTACTGGCAGCCGGCGCGGTTGCAGAACAGCGATTGCTCGTTGGCGTTTTTCTGCTGCTTGCGGCCCTGGCCTTCGGCCTGCGCCTGGGCCATCAGCAGCCAGGGGTCGGTGGCCTTGTTCTGCAGCATGGCCTGCACCTCCTGCGGCACCAGGTGGGCGGGCAGATAGACCGAGGCCGCCTGCGCGCTCTGCACGGCCTGGGCCAGGGGCTGAAACTCCAGCTGCAGGATGGCGCTGGTGCGCATGGCCTGGGCGGCGGCCGCGGCCGGTGTGCCGGGCAGCACCTGCGGCTGCATCACCAGGCCCATGCTGCCGCTGCTCAGCTGCTGCACGCTGCCGGCAAACGGCAGCTGCAGCAGGCCCGCCAGGCTGGGCACGCCTGCCGGGGTGGACGGCCCCGCCCAGGCGATGGGCAGCGCAGCCCCGGTGGGGGCCGCGCCCGGGCCTTCGGCCGCTCGCGGCAAGGCGGCCCCCAGGGCCGCCTGGGCCTGGGCCCAGGCCACCGGCACGCGCAGCGACAGCGTGAAAGCGCGTTCGCCATCTGTGCCCTGCACCACCCCTTGTTGCACCAGCCAGTTCTGCAGGCTGGGCAGGCGGATGTCGGCCGTGGCCGTCGCAGCCGCCTGGGCGGCCTGTGGGGGGGCGGCCAGGGCGGGCGGTGCGCCCTCAGCCGCAGCGGCCTGCCCGGCCAGTTGCAGCACGGCATTGGCCAGGGCCGTGGGCCAGGCCTGCAGGCTGACCAGCTGCTGCGGCAGCGGCTGGCCGGCGGTGGCGTTCTGCAGCAGGGCGGTCACGAAGGCCTGCAGCTGTGGGCTGACGCCAGCGGCCGGCCAGTTGCCGGGCAGGGTGGCGCTGCCCGCCGGAATCTGGGTGACCAGATTGGCCACCAGCTGGTGGAAGGCATCGAGCTTGACGGCCAGCTGCGCCTGGGGTGACAGGTTGACGGTCTGGGCCAGGGCCGCCTGCACGGCGGCCACCACCGGTGCCACCTGGGCGGCACGGGCCGGTGCCGTGACACTGCTGGTGGCTGTGGTGGCTGTGGTGGCTGTGGTCGTCGGCGGCGCTGGGGTCGCCGGCGTGTCGGTGCTGGCCGGTGGCGACAAGCCCTGGGCGGCCGCTACCGCACCAAAGCCCGCACCGCCTGTGCTGGCGCCGGGGGGCGTGACGGGGGGCGCCGCCAGGG